>JAENVU010000499.1 GCA_016650415.1 Acidimicrobiia bacterium | reverse complement strand
TCGAGCAGCAACTGACGGGCGAGCGTGGCCCGGTTGAGTTGTCGCGTCGTGAGGGGCGGGTGGGCCGTCCGGGCGGTCACGGCGCCTCGGGGCCGTGGCGATGCACCACTTTCCGTGCGGGGAACGCACCTTGATCGCCGATGCACGTCGGCTGCATCAAAGGTGCGGGCTCCGTTTCGCAGTCGACGGCTTGATGCCGCCGACGTGCATCGGCCACAAGCATCGACTCCGGACGGAGATTCTGTGCATCAAGGTCGATCACGGGCCCCGCAGCTTCCCGGCATGGAACGTGGCGATGAGCTCGGTGTAGCCCGGCAGACCGCGCTCGTAGCCGATGGCCCAGAACCCCGCGCCCGCCAGGCCGCGCTCGTCGGCAAGCAGCAGCTTGGGAGTCAGGCTCCGCGGCGAGTCGAAGTAGACCGCGTTCCAGCCGGGAGGCTCCGGCGAGCTGCCCGGCGATGCGGCGCTGCCAGGCGATGCTGTGCTCCCCGGCGATGCGCCACTCCCCGGTGACGTCGAGGCCACCCCCGGCATCGGCACGGCATAGAACTCGACGCTCTCGATCGGCTCCAGGACCGGCTCGATCGACGGATCGGCCAGGGTCCCGAGGTTCCGTCGCGGCACCCACGCATCGCCCCGACCCGTCGATGGCGACCCGACTCCCGGGCCGATGACCGGCCATGTCATGCCATACAGCGGCAGCCCCAGGATCGTTCGATCGACCGGCACGCCCAGTGCCGCATAGAGATCCAGGGACCAGACGAGATCCCGCGGCTCCCCGTCGAGTCGATCGATGGGCGCGGACGCCCCCGGGTTCGACCCGGCCCAGTGGTAGTCGTAGCCCATGAGGAAGATGCGGTCAGCGCCCGCAACCGCGGCCGCAGCCGCCATCCCGGCCCCAAGCTCGTTCGCCTGCGTCGCGACCGACACCTGCGCGTCCGGGAGCCGCGCCCGCAACGCCGCTCGCAATCGACCCACGAACGCCCCGAAGTCGAGCACGTGCTCGACCGGCAAAGCCTCGACGTCGACATTGACGCCATCGAACCCGAGCTCGTCGACCAGGTCGACGAGGACCTCGATCCAGCGCGCCTGGGCGTCAGGTTCCGTGTAGAACTGACGGTTCTTGCCGGCGCCGAAACTCGTATACACGAGCTCGACTCGCTGGCCCCGGTCGTGGGCGACGCGGATCAGGTCCCGCCCGATCGGCCCGGCGATCGCCCGATAACCGTGCTGCCCGTCATCGAGCTCGCCGCTGCGCTGGTGCGTGACCGAGAACAGCGCAAGCGTCGTGAGGTCGGTCGCGCCGACGTGATCGACGATCGTGTCGTCCATCTCCCAGTACGGCAGGAACCCGTACACCTCATGTCCGGGGATCGGCACGATGGTCGGGCGGGCGGTGGCTTGCGGCAAGGTCGGATCGGTCACCGGCAGGCCGTCGTCGGTCGGGGCGATCCCACCGCACCCAGCGAGTGCGATCGCCAGGAACGCAGCGAGCAGCGGTCGGGCCGGTCCGACGGTCACGACCAGCGCGGCAACGGCGGCACGAAGTCGACGATGAGCGCGGCGAGCTCGTCCGGCATCTCCATCCCGATCATGTGCGCGACATCGGGCAGGATCACGGCCCGGGCGTCGGGGGCTTCGGTCTCGAGGTGGCGGGCGGTCTGGGAGACCCCGGTTACGTCCAGTTCACCGGCGATCGCGAGGACCGGGCAGCGCAGATCCGCGAGGCGGGCCGACGCCGGCGGCTGCAGCGGGACCGGGCGGCCGCCGACGTGCTCCGGCGCGTATTGCGGCGCATCCATCATGCGGACCCTGTCCCGGATCGCGGCCGGAACGCGCGTCGCCGGCTGGCCGGGACCGTCGACCCAGACGCGCACATCGATGTCGGCGATCGCGTCGGGGTCGGGCGAGGCGGCTTCCTCGAGCGCCTCCATCTCGTCGAAGAGGGCGGTCTCCTCCGGCGTCGAGCCGCCATCGAAACCGCCGAGGCCCGCGCCCGCGCCGACGACCGCGACGACGCGGTCCGGGAACTCGATCGCGGTATCGATCGCGATCTGGCCACCGCGCGAATTCCCGACCAGCACCGCGCGATCGACGCCGACCGCGTCAAGCACCGCAACCAGGTCAGCGCGATTCGAGAAGTCGACGTCCTCGGTCGTGGAAGCCCCGAACCCGCGTGCGTCGTAGCGGATCACGCGATAGCCGGCCTCGACGAGCAGAGGTACGAGATCGTCCCAGGCCCGCAGGTCCGCGATCCCGGCGTGGAGGAGGACGAGCGCCGAGTGGCTCGGGTCGCCCTCATCGACGACGTGGAGCCGGCCGCCGGGCACGGGCACGGCAGTGGTGGTCATCGCGCAACGGTACTGGCTGCCCCGAATCGCGTCATGCGGAGCCTTGGAAACCTGAACGACCCCTCCCAACCGGGAGGGGTCGTTGCATCGGGAACCGAACGGGTCAGGCGCGGGCCCGGGTCGGCCGCATCGTGGCGATCTCGACCGCGAACACCGCGAGATCGTCGGCGAGCACCTGGGCGCTGGCCTTGGTCGCCTTTCCGAACGCGGTGGCGGCATCTCGCAGCTCGGTGTCCTTTTGCTCGCGGGCGATCTTGAGCATCGCCGCGGCCGAGTCCTGCTGCTTGCGCTTGAGGTTGATCAGGACCGCGTGTGCCTCGTAGGACTCGCTGGGAGCCTCGGCCGCACTCTGGGCTGTCTCATCCATCAGCTCCTTAAGGGCAAGCGCAACGCCCTCCGCCTTGCCCGTCGCGTCGTGCTTCTTGCCGAGGCGTCGGAGCTCCCGGAGGAATTTCTCGTCCTCACGGAGCGCCGTCTTGATGAGTCGCTTGGACTCGGTTCGCGAGTGCGCGGTCGCCAGCTTCTCGGCGCCATCCACGATGGCCTGCTGGATCGCGATCGACTCGTCGAACTCGTGCGTGATGAACTCCGCTCCGTATTTGGC
>JAENVU010000498.1 GCA_016650415.1 Acidimicrobiia bacterium | reverse complement strand
CGCCATTGCGAAGGTGAGCGCGTTCGAGAAGGACGGCAAGGTCCGGGTTCCGGGCGTGGCGCGCTGCATCGTGGGAACGAAATAGGGACGCGAGCGGCACACTCCCCGTCCTCGTCATCGCATGGGTGGTCGTACTGAGCTAGGAAATGCAGTTGAGGGGCCGTAGCTCAGTGGTCAGAGCAGGGACTCAGTGTCCCCTACCTCAGTGTCCCCTACCTCTGATTCGGCCCCATTGTGTGGTGGGATGCATACACGGCACCGAAGAAGAACGCAAGCGGCTTTTGCGAACGACCGGCGCCGTGGTATGCCACCTTGCTTGACGGTGAGCTTCTCATGAACTAACCCTGGACGCTCGGGGACGCGCATATGCCGGGCGTCGGACAAGGGGGAAATGATGAAGCGACTCGGATTCGTGCTCGCGTGCGTCGTGCTGGTGGCCTCGGCATGCTCGCTGCCGTCGGTCGCGCCGGGGACGCTCGGATTCCCGAACGGCGTGGCGGCCGGGGACGTCACCGCATCGGGCGCGACGCTCTGGACCCGCACCTCGGCGGAGGCCTCCGTCGAGCTCAAGGTGTATGACTGGGTCCTGCAGCCGAACTCGGCCTTGATGGTGCCGGGCGATACCCCCATCTTCACGGCGACGGCCACGACGTCGGCCGCGGACGACTTCACCACCAAGGTCCAGGTCGGCGGGCTCCAGCCGCACCACGTCTACTTCTACCGCTTCACGAACGCGTCAGAGCAGAGCCAGCTCGGACGCTTCGTCACCGCTCCCGCCGCGAACGACGCCGCGTCGTTCCGCTTCGTCGTTGCGGCCGACTCCGACGGCTTCCCGGTTGACGGCCCACCTGCGTTCAACAACTTCGAGGTGCTCAACTGGGCGCGGGCCGCGCAGCCCGACTTCTTCGCCTTTCTCGGGGACACCATCTACTCCGACTCGAGTTTCGCTCCACCGGGCGGGGTTACCACGCTCGCCCAGTACCGCGCCGCGCACGAACAGAACCGGTCGTTCGCGTACCTGCGCGACCTCATGAGCGCCACGGGCACCTACGCGCAGATCGACGACCACGAGGTCTACAACGACTTCGACGGAGAAACCGTCGACCCCGGGCGTTACGCGGACGGCCTCCATGCGTTCAACGATTGGATGCCGACTAATGCCGCAAACGTCCTCGACGATCCGACGTGCGCCGGCGGTCATCCGCGGTACTTCCACCAGAAGTGGGGCACGCAGGCCGAGATCTTCCAGCTCGACGAGCGGTCGTGCCGCAGCTCCCAGGACCCGGTGAAGGCCGTCTGCACGAATCCCGGCCCGAGTCTCGACCTCGCGCCCACCGCGCCGAGCTTCTTGCGACTCGGCGCCGGCCTCCCGGAGTCCCCGCCGGCCGGCTGCGTCGATGCGATCAACGACCCGGCACGCACGCTGCTCGGTCCGGTTCAGAAGGCGGCCTTCGAATCCGATCTCTTGGCGTCGAACGCGAAGTTCAAGATCGTCCTCAGTGAGGACGCGATCCAGCAGTTCTACGCGTTGCCGTACGACCGCTGGGAGGGCTACGGCGGTGACCGCAGCGAGATCCTCAACTTCATCCGCACGAACGTCATCACCAACGTCGTGTTCCTCACGACGGATCTCCACGCCAACATCGCCAACAACGTGTTCATCGACAAGACCACGGACCCGACCCCCATCGCCTACGAGGCAATCAGCGGACCGATCGCGACGAACACCTACAAAAACGAGATCCTCAATGCGTTTCCCGCCAACGGGGAGGCCCTCGTCAACTCGCTGCAGCTTGTGTTGACGATCCAGGGCGTCGAGTGCCGGGCGCTCGACAGTTACTCGTACCAGCTCGTCGAGGTGAACGCCGGCGCCGGGACGCTGACGATCAGCTCGCGGGGCCCGGACGGCAAGGTGCTGAGCGACGACGTCATCCCGACGAAGAAGTGCACGAAGACGATCGGCCCGTAGGGCCCGGACACGGCGAGCCAGCGTTGTAGCGCCAGACTCCAAAGCCCTCTGGGTCGGCGGAGCGAGCAACTCCCGCACCGGCCTCCACGAGGTCACGAACCTCGAGCGGACGCCAGTAGAACAAGGCTCCGGGGCCGTAGCTCAGTGGTCAGAGCAGGGGACTCATAATCCCTAGGTCGAAGGTTCGATCCCTTCCGGCCCCACCATCAATACCAGTGTGTTTCGCACCTGGCAAGCACCTCGGCACCGCCATTGCGAGGCCCGCGGTCACCGGTCGAGCACGGAACGCGATCGACCTTTGCTGCCGGGACGGTCTGGAAACGTTTGAGCTTCGAGGCCGGGCAAGGACATCCCAACGTGGAATCTCTTTGTATCGTCGACGCGGCCGCTGCAGAGTGCAAAGCTCCTGAGCATCATGCGTCGTCGCGATCGCCAGCACAAGATTCGAACCGCCGAGGATCTGTTTCTGAAGGCGGTACTCCTCCTCGCGTTGATCGTTGCGGTGCCGGTCGGCGTCATGCACCTCTTCCACGACGGGACCGCCACGACCCAGGTCGAGGGCACGCAGCTCATCAACGGCGCTGTGCGTGAGCCAAGCGCGGCCGCAGTGTCGAGCGCGACCACATCAGGGACGACAGAGCGTGCCCCGGCACCCCCGGCTGCCGCGGCACCGCCAGCGCCGACGCGCGAGCAGATCCGTGCATTTGTGGCGGCAGCGAACCAGGCCAAGGCGCGTCAGGACGCGACGATGACCCAGCTGCCGGCGACGCCGACCACGACGCCGACCACGACGAGCACGACGAGCACGACCCCGTCGAAATCCCACTAGTCCTCAATCTCACTGATTCGTTGAGGAGCGTTCGGCGCTGTAGCGGGCCTGCGACACGGCCGTTCAGGCGAGTTGTGGGGCGGCTCGGAGGCTCGTCACCGCGTGTGACGCTGTCGGCCAACGGCCACTGGCGGGGAGGGGTCACGCCGGCGGCCGCAGCGGTTCACGATACGTCCGGGCCCGTCAGTGAGCGCGACCGGTTCCTTCAGCCCGCTGTTACGACCAGCGCGCTTCGTCTCGCAAGCGATCAATTGCAGGCCCCGTGAACTCCCTGGTCGCTGTTCGGTCCCGCGCCGATCCGGCAGTTCCGCTCAGGTTCCAGACCCGGACTTCGGACTGAGTGTCGATACGCTGATGTACCCGTTGATGAAGGCGTCGACGTCGTCCGCGAACGAAGTGACCGTCGAGGTGCAGTCGGACGGATTGTACGGTCGTCCGTTGAGTGCGGTCGCGGCCGGGACGTGTACCGTGCCGCGGATCGAGCCTGCCGTGCACGTCGGCACGTTGATGTTGGTCACCGGCTCGAGGGCGGGTCGTCCGGCTCGTCCGACCAAGAAGTCGTTGATCCACGACAGCAGCGCCGGGACGCTACTCGGGTAGTCGGGGGGTGGGCCGAAGCCCTGGGAGATGGCGACCGCGGGGACGAAGTTCTGGGCGCCTTCGCGGGCGGCGCCGACCGTGCCTGAGGCCGGGATCACCGGGCCGATGTTTTGTCCGAAGTTCGTGCCCGACACGACGAGATCGGGGTTGACGTTTCGCTGCCGCAACGCGTAACGCACCGCGTCAACTGGGTAGCCAGCGACCGCCCAGGCGGGGTAGCCGCTCAGGGTCGTTTGGTCGGTCGCGGTCACTGGCCCCGGCGTGAAGTTGCTCCCCACGCCGCTCTGGTTGGTCGCGGGTGCCGACACCGTGACATGGACATTCGGCAAGGCGCGGAGGCCCTCGACGATCGCATCGATTCCCGGCGCGTTGTAGCCGTCGTCGTTCGACACCAGCACTTCGAGCGGGCGCGGGTGTGTCTCGGTGTAGCAGGCATTGCTGACGTCAAAGATCGGACCGGTCGCGTCAAGGCACGGATGGGTGTCGGCAAAGGCGTTCGGCTCGTTCTGGAACGGGCGCAGCATCCAGACCCGCAGCCGCCAGGACCCGTTGCCGAGGTCGGTCCACACGTCGTTGGGCCCCTCGAACCCGGCGGGTGCGCTCGGCGCGGTGACGTTGTACTCGATCCCCGCGACTTGGGCGCTCGGATCGGTCCCGTCATAGAGCAGCGTGTCCGGGTGGGTGAAGTCGAACGTGCTCGTCGGGCCGCTGAAGCGGAAGGCGGCGCCGACCCCTGGCTCATAGGCCGAGGAGACCGCGCCGGCCGCGGTCGCCTGCCCGGCAGTGAAGTGCGTCTGCGCGAAGATCACTGCGAAGTCCAGTTGCTGGGAGAGCTGTATGCAGCTGCTCGGCGTGAGCGCCGTCCCACCGCTCGGGGCGCACCAGAATGGCTCGGACACGGTACCGGGCGCGGCGGCGTATCGGCCCGCGCTCCCCAGCAGTGTGCACCCCGCGGTCAGCGTGATGACCGCAATGAATGCAACGCGACGCAAGTAGGACATGGTTCCCCCCCCCGTAGCCCCCACCAACGGGGCGCAACCGTAACCCGCAGTCCACCGCCGCCGCCAGCGACGCCACCTGGACCAGCACCGCGGCCGGGTTTCGCTCCTGGCACCTGACATCGACACCGCCCAGCTTCGGCGGAGGAACCGGCCGAAATTTGGGATCCAGACCAGGCTCAGGATGACGTCATTGCCGGCTCCATCGTGTTGGGATGGACCGCCAATGGATTCCGAATGAATCGCTCTTGAATTCCGAATGAACTGCCCGTATGCTCCGGCCGCCCATCTGGGCGATTGGGGGGGGCAACCGATGAAGCGTGTACTGATGATGCCGCTGGTGGTCGCAGTCGCGGCCGGGGCGTTGACGGCGTGTATCCCGACGAACACGAACCAGTTGCCGATTGATCACATCGTGGTGCTGATGCAGGAGAACCGCTCGGCCGACTCGTATCTGGGCCAGCTCAGTATCCAGGGTCAACCCGGCTATGAAGCTGAGCCGGTGACGGGCAACCCCGACCCGCTCAATCCGTTGAACCCACCGATCGTGCCGTACCACAAGACGGTGTATTGCGACAGCTCCGATCTGAACCACTCCTGGAACGGAGTGCACCAGGAGGTCAACGGCGGCGCCATGGACGGCTTCACTGCCGCGAACGACTCGGCGTCTGCAAACGCCGATCCGGCCGATCCGACGGGCGCGCGGTCGATGGGGTACTACGACCAGAGCGACTTGCCCTTCTACTACAGCCTCTACAACACGTTCGCGACCAACGACCGGTACTTCTCGTCACTGCAGAGCCAGACCTTCCCGAACCGGCTGTACCTGCTCGCGGGAACGTCGTTCGGCCATATCCGCAACGACGTCGCCCGCTCGACGCAGAAGTCGATCTTCGAGCTCATGGATCAAGGTCACGTCCAGTGGAAGATCTACGGGGACCAGTACCCGCTCACGTACGGGTCGTTGTTCTTCAAGTACGTGGCGGACCACGCTGCGGGCCACGTGTTCCCGATGAGCCAGTACTACGCCGACGCTGCGGCAGGGCGCCTTCCCCATGTGGCATTCGTGGATCCCAAACTCGTCGCGAGTCCCAAGGTCGCGAACGACGAACACCCGATCGCCAATGTTCAGGTTGGCCAGAAGTTCGTCGCTGACGTGACGAACGCGCTCATGGCCAGCCCGGAGTGGGGCTCGTCCGCGATGTTCTTCACCTACGATGAGCACGGCGGGTTCTACGATCACGTGGCGCCGCCCGCGGCCCCCGTGCCGGACAACATTGCACCGATACTCCAGGCGGGTGACACGGTTGCCGCGTTTGACCACTACGGGGTGCGGGTACCCGTGGCGGTGATTTCGCCGTACGCCAAGTCGCATTACGTGTCGCACGTGGTTGATGACCACACGTCGATCCTGCGGTTCATCGAGTACCGCTTCGGACTCCCGTCGCTCACCAATCGTGACGCGAACGCTGACCCGATGCTCGACATGTTCGACTTCACGAACCCGGCGTTTGCGACGCCACCGACGTTGGCGCCGGCCGTGATCGACCCGGTCCAACTCGCCGCCTGCCCCAGCTGAGGACCTCGCGTACGGCGGCGCAGGCGAGGTGGCGTTAGTAGTCCCCCACGGTTCATCAGAACCGGCAGATCCGAGAAGCATTTGCTCGGTGGCGAAGGACCGCACCCTGCATCGCGGCAAGGGCGAAACCGGTGTAGCACGGAGAAACGATGACTGCCTCTCTGACTGAGGTGTTCATCGCACCCAAGTACGAGCACGACTGGTGGGTGACTGAGCACGGCAACGGCGTCAAATAATGCGCGTATGCAGTCGCTGTATGGTGCGCGCAAATCTAATCTGCGGGGCGCACTTCGGCGCGACGCTGGCCGAGTGCTATGCCCCGACTGCGACGCCGAACTCGACCAGGCGGGACCGTGCTCCGAGATGTACCTGCGGCCCGCGGATCACTGGCGGTGTTCCGACTGCGGGACGCGGTGGGTGCGGGACTACAGCGGGCAACTCACCGAGGCGTCACGCGTGCCGCGCGCCTGGGGAGAGGCTCAGGCCGCGGCCAGGCCGCGGGAGGTCGAAGAACGACCCCGGACGACCCCGAGTGACGAAGGTCCAAAGTCGCAGGTCAGGGTGCAGATTCGCGGCGCGTCGCAGGTCACAGAATCGCAGCCTGTGGCACTCATAATCCCTAGGTCGAAGGTTCGATCCCTTCCGGCCCCACCAACTGATGCAGTGCCGAGCGGCTGCGGCGACTGTTCCCGACTCGGCGCAGCCGGGCGCCGACGTCACGCACGCTCGGGCGTGCTGCCGCGTCGCACCGTGGCACTGCGTTCCCACGGCGATCACGTCTGACGGTCACCACGAGCGCTTCGCCGAACGCGGCGCACCCGTATGACCGACGGTGCTCGAGTCGGTCCCTCCGGCGGTTACCGGAAGGTTTTCCTTGCACCTCGGGTGAGAGGGGTCCACAGTGGACGTCGGGTTGGCTGCTTGACGCAGGGCCAGGCACAGCCGATTCATCCGGCAGTTGCTTGGCGCTGCAAGGAGCAGGAGATGTACCTCTTCAGTAGGTCGGCGGTTCTCGCCGACAACGACGGCTTGGCATGGGCGACCGCCATGACCGAGCATGCGAAACGTGCCACCGGCCTCGAGATCGAACTCTGGGGCCAGGTGTGGTCACCCGAGTTCGGTCGGATCGCATGGACCGCGATGGTTCCCGATCTGGCCACGCTCGCGACCGCAGGCGACGCGATGGCGGCCGACGCCGCCATGACCAAGGAGGGCGCAAAGGGTGCCGCGCTCACGAACGGCGGGTTGGACGACGCGTTGTACACGATCGTCCATGGCGAGATTGCTCCCGCCGCACCCGCGGCCGAGTACGTGACGGCGGTGAGTTCCGTGTGTGCCAACGGTCAAACTGGCAAGGCCATGGCGGCCGGGGTCGAGATCGCGCAACGCGCGGAGAAGATCACCGGGACCACGACGATGTTCGTGGCCAACGTGACCGGCATCTACGGAGGCGTCGGTTGGATCACCGGTCACGCCAACATCGCTGAGCTCGAAGCGTCCCAGCAAGCGATGGCGCACGACGTGGAATGGTCAAAGGAGGTCGACAAGCTCGCAACCACGTTCGCCTCAGACCCGTCGGCAACCAACTCGGTCATCCTCCGGCGCTTCGTCTAGATCCTCGTCCAGGCCGGCGCTGCGAGTCGTGGCGAGCGGCTCAGCCGGCAGGGCCGTCGTTGTCGCCGATCCACACGTGGGCGCGGGAGTTGCCCATCCGGGCACCGACGACTGCGACGATCTCGATGTCGAATTGCTCGATCGGCTCCGACGTCGAGTCGTCCACGATCGGGACCCAGATCTGCAGGTCGTCGTAGGGATAGTCGACGACTCCGACCTGTTCGACGTAGTCCGTACCCGGCCGGGCGCTACCGCCGATGGTGCGGTAGGTGAACTCGATGTGCCGCCCGGTCGGGCCCGAGAGGTGGACGGGCACGAATACTCCGGGTGCGCCTTCGGGAACCAGGCCGTTCGCCACGTCGAGCGTCGGGGTGGGATCGTCGTCGATGACCCGAACGTGCGGCGCGGGTACCCGGAGATCAGGTTGCGCGCCCACGATGGTCGTCAGCTGGATCGCGATCGCTCGATGGGGATCGTCCTGGTCGTTCCCCGGCACTACGACATCCAGCGATGCGCGGGTGGCACCCGGAGGGATCGTGACGAGGGCGGGCGTGGATGCACCGTTCGCGGTCCAGCCGAACGACACGCTGTCGCGCGTCGGGCGGTCCAGCGTGACCGGGAGCCGTACCACCTGGCCGGGCGACCCGCCCTCACGGACGACGGCACTTCCGATCCGCATCGTCGGCAGCTGGGGGTCAGGGGCGAACGCGAGCGGCGCGGTGGCAATCGGGTAGTACCAGCCGTCCCGCCGCACCGAGATCACGCAGGACGATGCTGCGCAGTCCACCAGCGGCGAGAAGTACACAGGAGGAGCACCCCACTGCTGGGTGATGAACCGGGTCACCGGCACCGGTGCGCGCACCCGGCCGAGCCCATCCGCGACGACCGACGTGCCGAGACCACATCGCTCGGAGCCGTTCACCGCCGCGCACTGCTCGACGGTGAGACGTTCGCCGGCGCCGGCATTGACCACGTCGACCGTCACAGTGCCGGTCACCGTTCGCACTTGGTGTGGTGCGACCGTGACCGAAGGCAGACGGAACGGCATCGACGGATCGAAGCGCAACGGCACCGTGGTGCCGACCGTCGTATTCGGGTACAGCGTCACCGAACAATCGTCGGTCTCGACGCAGTCTCGGGAATCGCGAGTGAGGCGAGTCACCGTGAGCGTGATCGACGCGGTGCCCGACGGCCCCGCGTCGATCCATTGATCGCTCCCGGTGCAGGTCGTGCGGACGCAGTCGTACTTCACTCGCGCACCGGGGGTGAAGCCGCCCACGTCGATGCGGACCGTCGCGACGGGCGGGAGCAGTGTGGCGGGGGTCAGGACCGACGTCGGCGAGGTGGTCGCGACGCGAGCGAACGAGACCCTTGTCTCGGCCCGATCCATGTAGCCGTCCTCGTATCCCCCAGTGCGCACGATTCGCATCGTGCACAGCGAATACGCGCAGTCGGACAGCATGTCGCCCATGTAGTCGGATCGATACCGCTTGACTGGTACGTCGGCCACCACCCGCCCACGGGAGTCGGCGACGGCCCGAATCCCGGTCCAGCCCCGATAGCACGCTCCGGTACCTAGGCAATTCATGAAGGCGACCGGTTCGCCCGGGATCAGCCCGGTGCCCCGAACGTGCAACACCTGCCCGTCGAGCACACCGGTGGCAACGTCGACGGTCACCCGAGGCGGGCCGCCGTCGGGGCGGAACCGGGTCGCTCCACTCGCCGGTGCGAATCCCACTCCCAAGACCGTCGCCACGACCAGAACAATCAATCGCCGCATTCTCGCCACTCGCCCCATCCGCCCATACCGTGCTCTACTCGGCAAAGTGTCTACACCCCCGTCGGCCCGGCGCGCGTGGTGGTACGGCGCGGGAGAGTCCAGTCGGCACTCATCATCCCTAGGTCGAAGGTTCGATCCCTTCCGGCCCCGCCCATCTACCAGCGACTTCGCACCTTGAGCGACAACGGCTGATGCT
>JAENVU010000497.1 GCA_016650415.1 Acidimicrobiia bacterium | reverse complement strand
GTCGTGTCGGTGGGAAACCGGACCGCCTTGTGGTCACGGGTCGCGACGTAGCGGGTGCCGCTGATCGTCCACGCACCGATCATGCACCCGGCGTAGAAGTGGTCGCGCTCGTACCAGCGGTTGTACTCGACCTGGTGGCCCTGATGCGGTTCGACGATGGTGACGAGCGCCCCACCGAGTTTGATCGGCTTGACCCGGGTGTCGCCGGATCCGACTTCCTGAATCGCCATGCCAGTTCCCTTCGTGCGTGAATCAGTTGCTCTCGGCGCTACTCATTGACCCAAGAATGGCAGCGAGGGCGGATTTGTCGACCTTGTTGGTTGCATTGAGTGGGAGCGCGTCGATCAGGACGAGCTGCTCCGGTGCCTTGTAGTCGGCAATTCGAGCGCGGCACCAATCTTGGAGCTCGCGCAGGGTCGGTGGCGCGGCGGAATCCGCCGCCACCACGACCGCCGCACCCCGTTCGCCGAGCCGGTCGTCGACGTACCCGATGACGGCGACCTGGGCGACGGACGGACACTCGGCGAGGGTGGCCTCGACCTCGGCGGGGTACACGTTGTACCCGCCCCGGATGTACATCTCCTTGAGGCGCCCGGCGATCTTGAGGTTGCCGTCGGGATCGATGACGCCGAGGTCGCCGGTGTGGAGCCAGCCGTCGGCGTCGATCGTCGCGGCCGTCGTCGCGTCGTCGTGCCAATAGCCGCGCATCATCGCCGGAGATCGACACACGATCTCGCCGATCTCGCCGTCTGCCAGCTCGGCGGCGCCCCCGGCACCGGTGGGTTCCACGATCCGGAGTTCGACGTCGGGAGCGGGGCGGCCGACGGTCGTCGCGATCACGTCGTCGGCATCACCGACGAGCGTGCTCGTCGTCACGCCGGCCTCGGTGCTGGTGTACCGGGTGATGACCGGGCAACCGAGGGTCTCGCGCATGCGGCGTACCAGGTCGGGGGCGATGGCCGCGCCGCCGATCCCACAGACCCGGAGTTGCGAGAAGTCGGTGGTGGCGAGGTCCGGATGCGCGAGGACCAGATCCCACTGCGTCGGCACACCCGTGCCCATGGTGATCCGCTCCTCGCGGATGAGGCGGAGGGTCTCGCCCGCGGACCACGGTTCGCCGGCGATGACGATGGTCGTCCCGTTGGCGAGTTCGTCCCACATGCGGGTCATGTAGCCGACGTGGGGGAACGGAAGGACGACGAGTCGGCGGTCGCCCGGTTCGGTGAGCTGGCCGATGTTGGCGCTGATGGCCCGCATCCGATCGTGGTCGTAGACCGCGCCCTTGGGCTCGCCGGTGGTACCGCTCGTCCAGACGATGCAGGCCGGATCGTCGCCGGCGATCGGAGGAAGATCGGTCTCGGCGACGGGTGGTGCGCCGAAGGCGTCCTTGAGCCCGGTGACCGGGATGATCGCGCCGGTCGGCGCGCCGTCGGGGACGCAGACATCGTCACCGACGACGGTCACCGCGGGGTTGGTACGGTCGAGGATGCTTCGTTGTTCCCGTTCGCCGAGTCGTCCGTTGATGGCCGACGTGATCGCCCCGGCCCGCAACGCGCCGAGATAGCAACCCGCGAATTTGATCGACGACGGGAGCATCAGGCAGACGACGTCGCCGGGGCGGACGCCGAGCCCGATCAATGTCGCGGCGAACCCGTCGGCGACTCGATCGAGCCACGCGTACGTCGATCGCTTCTCTCCGTGGACGTAGGCCTCGCGCTCGGGAAACGCAACCGCGCAGCGACGGAGCAGCTGGGCAGTGTGAACCGGCTCGACCATGCGTGCCCGACTCTAGGAGCTGACCTCAGTTCCGGAGCTTGCTGAGCAACCGGAGGATCTCGAGGTAGAGCCAGACCATCGTCACGGTGAGGCCGAACGCGCCGTACCACTCCATGGCCTTGGGCGCCTTGGCCAAGCCGAGGCGCCGGATCATCTCGAAGTCCAGGAAGAGGTTCAACGCCGCAACGATGCAGATGCCGACGCTGAAGAGGATGCCGAGCGCACTGGGCTCATTCCAGAACGTGATGTCGACGCCGAACATGTTGAGCAGGAATCCGGCGAGGTACATGACCATGATGCCGGCCGTGGCGGCGATCACCACGAAGACGAACTTCTTCGTGACCTTGACGACGCCGGTCACGTAGAGCGCCAGACACACGAGGAAGACGCCGACCGTCGCCAGGACGGCCTGGAGCACGATGCCGTTCCACTGGGCGTCGTAAATCTTGGAGATGACGCCGAGGAACAGACCTTCGGCGGCGGCGTAGAGCGGCGCCGTGATCGGGGCGAACTTCGGCTTGAAGATCGTGAGCATCGCCAGCCCGAGGCCGATGAACAGTGCGGGCCAGGTCCACCCGGGGATCTTGATCTCACCGACCTGGGGCACCGCGGTCTTGCCCCAGCTGAAGGCGGCCGCGGCCACGACGATGAGCCACAGGAGGAATGCCTTCCCGAAGGCGCCTTCGGCCGTCATCACCTTGCCGGTGCGAGCAGGGGCCACGCCGGCGGCGTTGCCGGTCATCGTGGCGGCCGCGGCCGCTCCGCCCATCGCCCAACCGGGCTCGAGATCTTCGGCGGTCGCTTCGACCCGCTTCGGTGTGAGGACTGGGTTCGCCATGTGCATCTCCGTTCGAACGAGGGTGAGAACGGTACCGGTTTCGGGACGCAATTACGGAGCGCGCACGAAATCTGACGAGGCGCGGCCGCGTGGGTCCCTGCTGCGAACCTCGTCCCGACATTGGCCGGGCTAGCGAAGAGGTACACCGAGCTTCAGGGGTGGAAGGGGCGGGCGCTGACCGGAGATCGGCAACTCGTCGCGTTCGTCGACGCGCCCGATCGCGCCACGGCCGAAACGGTGCCGAGCCTCGGCGCTACCCACCCCTTCCATCGTCGGGGCGATCGGCACCCATGGGGGGACGCCATCGAAACGATTCTGCGCGACCCGACCATCCGCTTGCGGTGGGGTTCCGATCAAGCCGTCGGCGAGACCCTCGGACGGTGGACAGCAGAGGAACGGGCGCTCGCCGAGTCGAAGGCCGCGGAGGGCAAAGAGTTCGCCCAAGCAACCTCCGACGCCTGGAT
>JAENVU010000496.1 GCA_016650415.1 Acidimicrobiia bacterium | reverse complement strand
GGGTCACTCGACGTGGAGGGTGGTCGCCGGCGGCCGCCGCCCGATGCGGTACCCGGGCCACCAGGCCACCGCGACCGCACCGAGGAGTGCGCCCACGAACACCGTGCCCATGACGCCCCACGGCATGACCGGGGACGTCTTCGCGCCGAGGTGCTCGCTTGTGAGCCGCCACGCCGACCGTCCGACGACGAGGCCAACCGGGATGCCGACAATGATGGCAACCGTCACGAGCAGGACCGCCTGGATGACCACCGCGGCAAGCACCTGGACTCGCCGCATCCCGAGGACGCGAAGCATCGTGAGGTGCATACTGCGCCGGCGGGTTCCGACCCAGAGCGCGTGGACCAGGCTCAGCAGCCCGAGCACCCCGAAGAACCACGCCAGCGCGATGCCGACCGTGCGCGTGTCCGACAGGCGACGCACGATGCCCGGGAGCTGGGGCTCGGTGAACGGGTTGAACTCGAAGCCGTAGTCGCGGCGCAGCGCGCGTTCGAGGCGCGGGACGTCCGCACCCGCGGGGTAGCGCAGGACCACATCCTCGAGGAAGTTCTCCTCGCCCGACAGGCGTAGGAGCGTGCCCCGCGTCGTCACCGCGCCGAGGTCGAGTTCGTGCGCGTCGCCGGCCGAGGGCGGGAGGACGACCGTGCCCGTCACCCGCAGCGTGGCGCGCGCTCCGTTCTGGCCCTTGGCACGCACCCGCCCGCCGATCCGCGTGTGCGCATCGGTCAGGCTCTGCACCCCGAGCGCGATCTCGTCGGCGGACACCGGGAGCCGACCGTTCAGGACGGTCATGGCGATCTGCCCGCGAATCGGGGCGATCGCGTACCCGGTGACGTCCTTGCTCCCGATACGGAATCCTCCGCTGCTGAAGCGCGCCGCGGCCGCGATCCGATTGTCGCGGGCGAGGCGCGGTGCGAGTTCGTCGACGGTCTGGTCGCCGAAGGCGTCGGGCTCGGAGTCCCAACTGCGTCCCCAGCGGCTCGGGTTGTTCACCAGCGTGTCGTGACTGCCGACAACCACCCCGGCAGCCACGATCGCGGCGACCGCGAGCGCGACGCCGAGGAACGCGGTCCGGAGCGGGACGGGTCCCAACTCGGAGGTCCGGTCGGCGGCGAGCTGCACGCCCGTGGTGACCGCCGGGGGTGCGCCGAGTCCGAGCGCGGCGCGGACGGCGACCGAGACGCGCCGGGGTGGTGCGGGCGATGGCCCGACCCGGGTGAGCCGGGCCCGGGCCCAGAGGAACGCGAAGCTCCCCGCCAGCGCGATCGAGACCAGGCCGCACAGGACGAGGACGGGCACGTCGACGCGGATGCCAGGGTCCGGTTCGGCCCGCCCGGCGACGCCGATCGGCAGCAGGCTTGAGGTCAGTGCCGCGGAGACGACCCCGGCCAGGCTGCCGACGAGCGCAGCCGTCGCGACCGGCAGCGTGAGTGCGCCGGCGGTGGCGCTGCGGGTGAGGCCGAGCTGGACGAGCTGGCGGCCGATCGTCGCCCGGGTCGCCAGGTGGCGTTGGATCGACTGGCCGACCACGAGTCCACCGGCGAGGGCGGCCGCCGCGGCGAAGACGAGGAGGCCGACGGCGGATCCGTCGGCACCCTCCTGGACGCCGTCGAGGTACGCCGCGCCTGCGGTCGTTCCCGCTCCGTTCGGGATGCTTGCCGACGTGCGTCCGCGGACCGCTCGCGAGATGGCACGGAATCCGGTCGATCCGCCGCGCGCCCGGACGTAGAGCGCCGGCGGCCAGGCGCCGAGGCGCGGGTGAGCGGCCAGGAAGCCCGGACCGGCGAAGGCATAGGGCGATCCCCGCTCGACGTCGCCGCCGAGCCCGTCGAGGGTGCGGACCACGCCGACGACCCGGAGGTGCAGCACCGGACCGTTGAACCCCGGAAAGCTGTTCCCGCCGAAGAGCTGCTGGAGGTCGGCGGCACTCCAGGACCGAAGGGTGAGCCGAGCGCCGGGGCCGACATGGAGCAGGTCGGCCGCCTGCTCGTTGAGTGCGATCTCGTCGGGAGCACCGCGGTGTGGCCTCTGACCGCGCAGGACGCGCGGCCGTTCGATGGTGCGCCCGAACCGGTTCGCGGGGTCCGAGTAGATCGCGATGTCACGGATCGGCGCGTGGTCGAGGAAGGCGTTCACGAGCCACCGATCGCCCAGGAGTTCGGCGCGACCGGTCTCGAG
>JAENVU010000495.1 GCA_016650415.1 Acidimicrobiia bacterium | reverse complement strand
TGGCGGGCGAACGCCCGGAGGACACCGATCATGTCCTTCTGGGTGTCCCAGCGTGAGAGCTGGGTGACCAGTGGTCGGTCCGCCGGCGGGCGACCGGTCCCGAGCGTGTCGATGCAGCCCGAGACCCGGCCGGGGCGCCCGCCGGTGTAGGCGAACTCGAACGATCCGGTGCCGCCCGAGTCCTCGAAGAGCCCGACGTGGGTGAGGATGGCGCGCGCGGTGTCGGCGTCGAACTCGGCGTTCTTGGCACTGAACGGGTCGATCGACGGTGTGATCACGTGGAGGCGATCGCGGTCCATCCAGTCGGGTGCGAAATCCGCGCGGGTGAACACGAATGCGTCGGCGAACTCGAGGTACGGCCGGAGAAAGCTCCACGCTCGATCCGTGAAGTCGTTGCTCGTGTCGGAGCCGACGTGGCAGCGCCAGACGACCTTCGTCCCGGCCCGGCGGAGGTGCGGGACGAGGGCCGCGGTCTGGGGGTCGTGGAGCAGGACGACATCGTCGGGTGCGATCGCCTCGCTCAGCGCCGCGGCGTTGGGCGCAAGGATCGACTCATAGTGGGTGCGCGCCGTCTCGTCGAGGGGGTACCCGTCGCCGGGAGTCCCGTAGAGGTGGTTGTGAATGCGTTTGGTGATCGTGAAGAAGTTCGGATCGCCGTCGATGACGAGCCACCGCGTGTCGACCCCTGCGCCCCGGGCGTAGGCCAGCAACGTCTGGAGCAGTTCGGCGACGCCGCCGCCGGACGCGGTCGAGTTGACGTTGACGACCGCTCGGCCACCGAGGGTCGCACGCGCTCGGGCCGCGGCGGTTTCGAAATCGGCGGACCGCGCCGCGCCCACGAGCGCGTACAGGCGGGCTCCGTCGAGCGGTGTGACCTGAATCTCTTGGAGCATTGCTCAATGCAAGCACATCGCCCGGCGCGGTCGATGCCCACGCACTCACGCGAGTTGGGGGAGCCCTCGCTCGTCGAGAGGCCAGTGGGGGTTGTGAGCCACTTCCCAGGCGTAGCCGTCGGGATCGGCGAAATATCCGCTGTAACCGCCCCAGAAGACGGCCTCGGGGGGCTTGAGGATCGTCGCCCCCACTGACGCCGCATGGTCGATGTCGGCATCGACCTCGGCCGGACTGGCGAGGTTGACGGCGAGCGTGATGCCCGAGAATCCGGAACGATCCGCGGGCACGTGCGCGTCGGCGGCCAGCGCGGAGAGCGGGTACAGGGCGAGGAGGGCCCCGGCCATGCGGTAGAACGCGACGCCGTCGTTGCCGTCCACGACCCGGTCCCAGCCGAGCGCGTCGTAGAACGCGATCGACCGGGCCAGGTCACCGACTCCGAGCGTCACGAGCGAGACGCGCCCGGGAACGCTCACAGCCGACGCATCACCGTGACGACCTTGCCGTAGATCGTGACTTCGTGCGGAGCGAAGACCATGTCTTCCAACGCCGGGTTCGACGGGCGCAGGATGATGGTGGCCTTCTTGCGCAGGTAGGTCTTGACCGTCGCTTCCTCGCCGGGGATCCCGGCGACGACGATGTCGCCGTTCTCGGCGGTGGGCTGCTGACGCACCACGACATAGTCACGGTCGAAGATGCCGGCATCGATCATCGAATCGCCGCGGACCCGCAGCATGAACAGCGTGCCGTCGCCCGTGAGGTCCTCGGGGAGCGGCATCGTCTCTTCGATGTTCTCGGCCGCCAGTACGCCGGTACCGGCGGCGACGTCGCCGAGCAGTGGCACGTGCACGACGGGTCGCCGATCGACGATCGCGTGCGAACCGGGCTCGAAGCACACTTCGATCGCTCGGGGCTTCGTGGGGTCACGCTTCAGGTAGCCCTTGTCCTGGAGTGCGGCCAGGTGCGCATGCACCGTGGAACTGGACGACAGGCCGACGGCCTCGCCGATCTCGCGGACGCTGGGCGGGTATCCGCGGCGGCGGACCTCGGCGTCGACGAACTCCAGGACCTGCTGCTGGCGGGGGGTGAGAGGTGCGGCTTCGCTCATGGAAACGACCCTAACACGATCACGTGTTCGTCACAAACACTCGTTCGGAGATTTGCTTGACAACGAACGCCCGTTCGTGGTCTAGTGGTGAGCCGAACGAACGTTCGACTGTCGCTTCGAATGCATGGTCTCACCCTCGTGGTTCGATGCAGGCACGAGCACGGGACGCCCCCGATGAGCGAACTTCCCGATGAGCGAACTTGCCGATGGAGGAATCACATGGCCGCCGTCATGATCAGCGAACGACCCGTCAGTCCCCGCAGGCGCTCCACGCCGGCCGCGTCGCCGCGGTCGCGCTGTGCACGCCTGGTGGCAGTCCCGGACCCTTCCCCGAGCGTCCGGACCGCTACGCGGGTCGTTGCGGCGACGCGGGTCGCTCCGGCCACCGGAGTCGCGTCGGGTGCCCGGACCTCCCGGGCCACGTTCCGTCGCCGCCGTCTCGGCGTGCTGCTGGGCGTGGTCGTCGTCGCGATCATGGCGGGTCAGGCGGGCGCAGCGCTCGGGAGCGCATCCCTCGCGGCTCCCGGGCGCGCCCCGTCGGGTGCTGCGGTGACGCGGTACGTGGTCCAGCCAGGAGATTCTCTGTGGAGCGCGGCCGAACACCTGGCGCCGAACGACGACCCGCGCGAAGTCGTCGACACCCTGGTCCGGGTGCGCGGCAACGGCCCGCTCATGCCGGGTGAGGTGTTGCGCTGGCAGCGGTAGATCCATGAGGGGTTGCGCTCGACGGCAGGCAACGGATGCGGACGGAGGCTGGTCCCCGTGGGGGTCGGTGCGGCTACGTTGCGACGGTGCGTTGCCCCTACTGCTCGGAAGACTCGGACAAGGTGGTCGACTCGCGGGCGACGACCGACGGGTCGGCGATCCGGCGCCGTCGGGAGTGTCTGGAATGTGGTCGGCGCTTCACCACCTACGAACGGCTCGAGCCGATTGCGCTGGTGGTGCGAAAGCGATCCGGGCTCACCCAGCCGTTCGATCGGGCGAAGCTCGCGCGGGGGATCGGTCAGGCCGTCGCGGGTCGAGCGGTCGCCGCCGAAGCCGTCGAGGCCATGGCGGAGGATTTGGCGGAGTGGGCGGCCCAGGAGGGCCCCGAGATCAGCAGCGATGCACTGGGGCTGGCAGTGCTGGAGCGCCTGCGCCCGCTCGATCCCGTCTCGTACCTGCGGTTCGCGTCCGTGTACAAGGGCTTCGACGATCTCGCCGATTTCGAGGCCGAGGTGGTCGAGCTCCAGAAGACCACGGCACCCAAATTGCCCGAACCGGGATCCTCGCAACAAGGCTGATTCGCGTTTGTGCAGGTCACGAAAGAATGTCGGTTCGCGCGGCGCCAGGCATTGACAGGGCCGAACTCCAGTGTTGTAATTCACGCCCCATGTCGCGGTAGATATCGCTTCAACCACAACATCTTGTGGTCGAGACGGTGTGCCGGGGGGCACCACAAGAACCACCACAAGAACCACCACAGGAACCACCGAAGCACGACAAGAACAGCAAGGGCGGAGTACGCAAGGCGACGTCATCGAGGCGTCGATCGAGGCAACGGGGAAAGGGAAGAATTGTATGGCGATGGCGCCGGAACAAGTCGGAATCGGGATTCGTCGGTACTTCACCCGCGAGGGTGAACACCCGTACGAGGGAGTGGCGTGGGAGCGGCGTGACGCTCGCATCACCAACTACAAGGACGGCACCGACGCGTTCTTCCAGCCCGAGGTCGAGTTCCCGACCACGTGGTCGCTCAACGCCACCAACATCGTGGCCCAGAAGTACTTCCGGGGCACCCTCGGCGCCGCCGAGCGGGAGTGGTCGCTGCGCCAGGTCATCGACCGCGTCGCCGACACCATCACCGACTGGGGCCTGCGCGACGGCTACTTCACCGACGACGCCGAGGCCGAGGCCTTCCGTCATGAGCTGAAGTTCATCCTCGTGACCCAGCGCGCCGCGTTCAACTCGCCGGTCTGGTTCAACATCGGCGTGAAGAACACGCCCCAACAGGCGAGCGCCTGCTTCATTCTCGCGGTCGAAGACACGATGGACGGGATCCTCAACTGGTACCGCGAGGAGGGCACGATCTTCAAGGGCGGCTCCGGCTCGGGCATCAACCTCTCCGGCATTCGGTCCAGTTACGAGGGTCTGAAGGGCGGCGGTACCGCCAGCGGCCCGGTGAGCTTCATGCGGGGCGCCGACGCGTCGGCGGGCACGATCAAGAGCGGCGGGAAGACCCGTCGCGCCGCGAAGATGGTCATCCTCAACGCCGATCACCCCGACGTCGAACAGTTCATCTGGTGCAAGACGCACGAGGAGCGCAAGGCGCATGCGCTCGAGGCGGCGGGCTTCGACATGGACCTCGACGGCAAGGACAGTCACTCGATCCAGTACCAGAACGCGAACAACTCGGTGCGGGTCACCGACGACTTCATGCGTGCGGTGGTCGACGACAAGGACTGGGAACTCAAGGCCGTCACCACCGGCGACTCCGTCCGCACGATGCGGGCGCGGGACCTGATGCGCCAGATCTCGGAAGCCTCGTGGGAGTGCGCGGACCCGGGAATGCAGTTCGACACGACGATCAACAAGTGGCACACCGCGCCGAACACCGGCCGGATCAACGCCAGCAACCCGTGCTCGGAGTACATGCACCTCGACAACTCGGCGTGCAACCTCGCGAGCATCAACCTCCTCAAGTACATCGGTGAGAACGAGGCGTTCGACGTCGAGGCGTACCGCCACACCGTCGAGGTCATGTTCACGGCGCAGGAGATCCTCGTCGGCAACGCCGACTACCCGACCGAGGCGATCGGCGACAACAGCCGGAAGTTCCGTCAGCTCGGGCTCGGCTACGCGAACCTCGGAGCGCTGCTGATGGCGCAGGGCTTGCCGTACGACTCGTCGGCGGGTCGGGCCTGGGCCGCATCGCTCACCGCCCTGATGACCGGTCACGCCTACGCGACGAGCGCTCGCACCGCCGGCCGGATGGGTCCGTTCGCGGGCTACACCGACAACGCCGACGCGATGCTCAACGTGCTGCGGATGCACCGCGCCGAGGCTGCCAACATCGACGAGGAGCTGGTGCCGCCGGAGTTGCTCTCCGCCGCCCAGCAGGCGTGGGACGAGGCCGTCGAGCTCGGTGAGCAGTACGGCGTGCGCAACTCGCAGGCCACAGTGCTCGCACCGACCGGCACCATTGGTCTGATGATGGATTGCGACACCACCGGTATCGAGCCCGACCTCGCCCTCACCAAGGCGAAGAAGCTCGTCGGCGGCGGCACGATGTTCATCGTCAACCAGACGATTTCGCGTGCCCTGCGCCAACTCGGGTACTCCGAGGGTCAGGTCGAGGGGATCATCAACCACATCGACGAGCACAAGTCGATCCTCGGTGCGCCCGGGTTCAACCCCGAGCACTTGCCGGTGTTCGCGTGCTCGATGGGCGACAACACGATCCACTACATGGGTCACGTCTCGATGATGGGTGCGGTGCAACCGTTCATCAGCGGCGCGATCTCCAAGACCGTGAACATGCCCGAGGAGGCATCGGTCGAAGACATCGAACAGCTGCACATCGAGGCCTGGCGTCTCGGCCTGAAGGCGGTCGCGCTCTACCGCGACAACTGCAAGGTCGGCCAGCCGCTTTCCACCCAGAAGAAGGACGGCGCGGTCGAGCCGGTCGCGCTCGAAGGCGGCACGATCGTCGAGTCCACGCCCGAGCGCATCGTCGAGCGGGTCGTCGAGCACGTCATCGTCCAAGAGCCGGTCCGCCAGAAGCTGCCCCGAACGCGCTCGTCGAAGACGTTCTCGTTCCGGGTCGCCGACTGCGACGGCTACGCGACGGTCGGCGAGTACGAGGACGGCCGTCCGGGTGAGCTGTTCCTCAAGGTGGCCAAGCAGGGCTCCACGCTCTGCGGGATCATGGACGCGTTCGCGATCTCGGTGAGCTTGGGCCTCCAGTACGGCGTGCCGCTCAAGGCGTTCGTCGAGAAGTGCACGAACATGCGCTTCGAGCCGGCCGGCATGACCGACGACCCGGACATCCGGTTCGCGTCGAGCCTCGCCGACTACATCTTCCGGAAGCTCGCGGTGGCGTACCTGCCCGAGCAGGAGCGCAAGGACCTCGGCATCCTCACCGTGGGGGAGCGGCTCCAGCCGACCCTTCCCGGGGTGGAAGAAGCGATCGACGCTCAGGTGATCGACCGTTCACTCCCGCTCGAGGATCAGGCCCCGGCCGCCGCCATCGACGCGCCGGCGGGGGCGACCCCTCCGACGGCCGAAGCCCCGGCGATGCGTGAGCGTGAGCACGTGCTCTGTTATGTCTGCGGCGACATCATGCAGCGGGCCGGCTCCTGCCACGCCTGCCCCAGCTGCGGCGCCACCAGCGGCTGTTCGTAATGTCGAGTTGCAACTGAACTTCAGCGGGATTCGCGTGTGAACTTCAGTCGAGTTGCACGGTGTTTCAGTCGGAACGCGAGCGTTTGACGTAGATGCTTGGTGGGCCGGCCCGGCGGGCCGGCCCACTGGGTCCAGCGGGCCGTTGGTCATCAACGAACTACCGGGTGCATTCGCGACGGAAGGGTTCGAGCACGTTGCCCAAGAGTCGCAGACGACCGCAGCGCCCTGCTGAGCATGTGCTGGAGGACGAGTCGTTCCTCAAGCTGAAGCAGCGATTTCCCCGGACGTGGACTTGGACCAAGCCGGCCGACTACGGCATCGATCGGATCGTGGAGATCTTCACCGATCTCGACGATGAGCGGGTTAGCGAGACGACCGGTCTCCTCTTTGCCGTGCAGGGCAAGGCGACGGCGAGCACCACAAACTCTTGGCGCACCGCCCGTGTCGGCTGGGAGAAGATTGAGTACTGGCTGTCGCTCCCGATGCCTGTTCTGGTTGTGCGGTACCGAAAGCACGCCAACAAGCTGTACGCAACGTGGGTTCACGACCAGATGCGGCACCTCGAGGTCGCAACCACGCTGCAAGCGACGATCCGCTTCAGTGAGGCTGATCTCCTGACCGCCGAGCGGGTGGCCGCCCTGGGGCTCGAGGTGGCAAGGGCACGCGACCTCCGCGGCGGTCGGATTGCGTGGCCGCTGAAGGTTTGGGTCGATAGCCGAGTCGGACCAAGTGCAGCGCTCTCGAAGGTTGTCACACTGCCGCTCTAGCGTGTCGTTGTGGCCCTAGACCTGGTCGGTGTGGCTGAGATCGCGACCATGCTCGGCATCAGTCGCCAACGAGTGAACGCAATAGTCCAATCCCACGCCGATTTCCCCAAGCCTGTGGCCGAACTTTCGGCCGGGCGAATCTGGCTCAGAAAGGACATCGAGGCCTGGGCCCGCCGTACCGGGCGCCGTCCGTGACATCTCGATGATCTGAGATTCAAGTGACGTGCCGCTTGCGTGGTTCGGTAGTTGTTCCTTCTCGTCGAATGCTCCACCACGCTCCAGACGCCCTTCGTCCGCGCCTTCCACTTGGGAACCGCCGGGACCGCTTCGCCTGCTGCGCAGACGGCGGGGCGACCCGCCCGGATGCCACCCGACCGTGCGGCCGCGACCGAGCCGTCCGCGTGAACGCTGACGAGTGACATTCCTCGATAGGGGCCCTGGGCGGGGGCATAGGCCTTCTGCCCAGCCCTGGAGCCTTGGTGCCGATTGCCAACTGAGGGTTGAGATTCTCGACGGGCCTACATGATCGGGCTCACATCACTTTCACATGTGTTCCTCATTATCGTGGGCTTGTGAGGCTCCTGATCGTCGAAGATGAACCGCGGATGGCCACGTTGTTGAAGCGTGGTTTCGTTGACGAGGGCTACGCGGTCGACATCGCGACTTCGGGGATCGACGGGCTCTGGATGGGCACCGAGAATCCTTATGACGCGATCGTGCTTGATGTGATGTTGCCCGGTAAGGACGGGTTCGAGGTGTGTCGAGAGTTACGCGCGGCGCAACGCTGGACCCCGATCATCATGCTCACCGCACGGGAGAGCGTCGATGATCGCGTGCGGGGGCTCGATGTGGGCGCGGACGATTACCTACTGAAACCGTTCAGCTTCGCCGAACTCTCGGCCCGATTGCGTGCCCTGGTTCGGCGCGGTTCCCATGAACGGCCAACCACTCTGGAGGTCGGTGACCTTCGCCTCGACCCGGCACGTCACCGGGCGTGGCGCGCCTCGACGGAGCTGAACTTGTCGCCGAAGGAGATGGCGCTACTCGAGCTGTTCCTGCGTCATCCCGACGAGGTGATCACTCGTACTCAGATCCTCGAGCACGTCTGGGACTTCGCGTACGACGGCCTGTCGAACGTCGTCGACCAATACGTCTCCTACCTCCGCAAAAAGATCGACAAGCCTTTCGGTCGTGACGATCTCAAGACCGTGCGCGGTGTCGGCTATCGGCTCACCGTCACCGTCGTCGAGGCCTGAGCCGTGCCGATCCGGGTCCGTCTGACTGCGTTCGCGGCCGTTGGCGCGCTGCTCGCAGTTCTGGTGGGTGGATGGATCTTCGTGCATCAGTTGCGCGACGGCCTGCATGCGTCGGTTGACTCGTCGCTGCGGACTCGGGCCGATGCGCTCGTCCAGACGGTGAGCGACACCCGCGGTGGGATTGACTTCCAGGATCAGGGCTCGACGAAGCTGCTCGACGCCAAGGAAGCGATCGCGCAGATCATCGGGCCTGCGGGTGGAGTCGTTGAAGCTTCACAAGCTGCGGGTCGGAAGATCTTGATACCGGCTGACGTGGTCCGAGCTGCTCAGCGGAGCACTGTCTACGCCGAGGGCCGCATCCCTCACGACAGTCACCCGAGTCGTTTCCTGGCCACACCGGTCGTGCGGAGCGACGGGCGTTGGGTCGTGGTCGTTGGGAGTTCGCTCGAGGCGGCCGACGACGCGGTGTCGCGGGTCCAGAGCGGTTTGGTTCTGGGCGGGATCGTCACCGTGCTGTTGGCGGCAGGCGGCGCATGGTTACTTGGGACTCTCGCCCTTCGACCGGTCGAACGAATGCGCCGCCAGGCGGCGAGCATCTCAGAACACGACGCCGAAGGGCGGTTGCCGCTTTCCCGGACCCACGATGAGATTGCCGAACTCGGCGAGACGATGAACGCATTGCTTGCACGGCTGCAGCAGGCGCTCGCTCAGCAACGTGCGTTCGTCGCTGACGCCGGCCATGAGCTTCGGACACCGCTCGCCATTCTCCGAACCGAGCTCGAGCTCGCCAGTCTCCCAGACCGCGATGAGTTCGAGCTGCGCCACGCCATCGCCGAAGCTGCCACCGAGACGGAGCGTCTCTCCCAACTCGCCGAGGAGCTTCTGTTCCTGGCCCGCCACGACGAACACGGCCCGCGCCGCTCGAGAGAGCTCCAACCGATGCGACCGATCCTCGACCGTGCCGCGGCAGTAGCGATCAGTCGAGCCGCGAGGAAACGCGTCGCGATCGCTCTCGACGTCGATCCGGAACTCGCCGCGGCCGTCATCGGCGACGACATCCGCCGCGCGATCGACAATGTTCTCACCAACGCGGTGCGGCATGCGCCGATCGGATCCACAGTCGAGATTCGCGCAGCCCGCGTTCGTGACGATCTCGTCATCACCATCGCCGATCAGGGCCCGGGATTCCCGGCCGAGTTCTTGCCCCGCGCGTTCGAACGGTTCGGCCGGGCCGACACCGCCCGCACGCGCGACGACGGCGGCAGCGGTCTGGGTCTCGCAATTGTTCGGGCTGTCGCGCGTGATCATGGCGGAGACGCCGATGTATCGAACCGCCCCGATGGCGGCGCTGAGGTTTCCATCCGGTTCCCGATCAGAAGTTGACCTCTGACCGGTCAACATGTGTGCGGTCACATGTTGTTCTCACGGTCGGGCAACGCCGGTTTCGCCATGATGAATCTCCCAACCCCACCTAGGAGACAAACGCTATGAACACGAAGAACAAGCTCATCGGTGCGGGAGCCGTGCTCCTGGCCTTCGGCGGGCTCGGCACCGCGGTTGCTTCGGCTTCGACGGCCGATACGACCAAGCCCCCCACAGTGCAATCCTCAGTGTCGACCAAGAATGCAACGACCGAGCCAACGAGTGCGACCGACACCGACAATGTCCAGCAAGGCGACCAGACCTCGCCCGACGCGCCCGGCGCAGTCGAGACCCCGGACCCGAACCAGAAGGCTGACACGCCCGAAGCAGGAGACAAGGCCGACTCAAGCACGGAAAGCCCGACGGAGACCGAGTCCGCCTCGGACGCCGATGGTCCCGGTGGTCACCAGGACCCTCCGGGTCAGGTCGACAACCAGCAGGAAGGCCAGCACTAATCCCTTCCTGCCGCTTCCACGAGAGGGTCGGGACCACGGCGCAGCGGTCCCGGTCCTCTCGCGTCTCCGGCATTCCGAGCGGTCGACCGATGTCTCTCCACACGGGGAACCTCGAGGTGGGTACGTCCCGGACCCGGTCGCATCAAGACACTCGGTCGGTACCTGGTCGCCCGCCGCGCGTCGACCTCGGATGGCCCCCGGGTGTGTCCGCGAAGAAGCCCACCGGACACCGCCGGAACTGAGCCTCGATGGCGATGCTCGGGTGGGCTCTGTTGCATTCGCGCACCGGCGCGGTCTGATGTGAGCGTGGTGTGATGAGGCTTCGTCGTTCCCGTCCTGTACCCGTGATCCAGCCTTCAGCGTTTGTCGGTTTTCGGTTCCCGCCGGAGATCGTCGGTTTGTCGACGAGACCTACGTGAGAGTCGCCGGCAAGTGGCGCTACGTCTACCGGGCCGTGGATCAGTTCGGTCAGATCATCGACGTATTGGTCTCGACGCGACGTGATCTCCGGGCAGCACGACGGTTCTTCAGTGCAGCGCTCCGGGCGCATGGTGATCCGGTCGAGGTCGTGACGGATAGGGCGCCGGCGTTGCGGGCTGCGATCGAGGGTCTCATCCCCGCCGCGTTTCACAACACGGTCCAGTATGCGAACAACCGCGTCGAGTGCGACCACGGCCGACTCAAAGCCCGACTCCGTCTGATGCGTGGGCTCAAACGCGACCGCTCGGCACGCGTGATCCTGCGCGGTCATGCGCTGATGCAGAACATCCGGCGAGGCCACTACGAACTCGGCAGCGACGCGCGCCACCACCGGCGCATCGAAGCTGCGTTCACCGAACTCGCCCACACGATCTGACCGCTAACCGCCACCGCCACTCGGTCCCGAGCAGCGCGGTTCGCGTCAACGCAACAGCGTCCGACCTCACGCCGTCGGTACGCTATTTTCGCGGGTCGTGGGTCTTGAGCGGATACACCCTGCAGGTAACTGCAATCGATGCGCCCGCGTTGGACACGAGCGGATCGAACGTGGTGCAGATGACCCTGCAGCTCTACTCGCCGAGCACTCCCGCCTCGACCACGCCATCAAAATCCTGAGAAGCGGCCCGTTTCGTTGTTACCAGACGCCCGCACACCGATCCTCGCGATCGGTCGATGTCCTCTCGGTCAAGAAGTCGACCGAGAGTTGAGCGCGCAACCTTCGGTCGGCGGCCCTGGTGATCGCGCTCGCGCATGAGACGCGGTGTTGTGCA
>JAENVU010000494.1 GCA_016650415.1 Acidimicrobiia bacterium | reverse complement strand
GAACATCGGGCCGAAGTGGCACCCACGGTACGTCCGGGTGATGAGTGAGCCCCCGACCACGGGAACCTTCAAGATCGTGAAGCGCACACTCGTCCACGAGAAGTGGCGCGCCGATCGGGTGCACGGCGACCCCGTCTTCGTACGCGAACGGGGCGCGGCGCACTACGAACCGTTCACCGCGGCGGCCGAGGCGACGCTGAAGGTGTCCTTCGTGGAGTACGAGCGCGAACGGTTCTGGGACCTCTGAGATGGATCTGAGCTTCAGCCCCGACGAGTTGGCGTTTGCCGCCGAGGTACGGACCTGGCTCGAGACCAACCTCGATCGTGCGCCCGCGTTCGATTCGCTCGATGCCGAGATCGACTGGGGTCGCCGGTGGCAGGCGAAGTTGGCCGCCGACCGTTGGATCGGAATCCACTGGCCGGTCGAATACGGCGGTCGCGGCGCGTCCCCTGTCGAGGTGGCGCTCTTCAACATGGAGTACGCCCGCAGCCGGGCGCTGCAACCCGTGAACCGGGTCGGCATCAACCTGGCCGGTCCGACCCTGCTCGCCCATGGAACCGCCGAGCAGAAGCAACGGTGGCTGCCGCGGATCCTGGACGCGGAGGAGATCTGGTGTCAGCTCTTCAGCGAGCCGGATGCCGGCTCGGATCTCGCCGCCTTGGCGACGCGCGCGCGTCCGGTCGACGGGGGATGGCTGCTCAGCGGTCAGAAGGTGTGGACGTCGTACGCGCAATACGCGCGGTGGGGGATCGCGCTGGTGCGGACCGATCCGGACGTACCCAAGCACCGCGGGATCAGCTACATGGTCGTCGACATGACGACACCGGGGATCGAGATCCGACCGCTGGTGCAGATCACCGGGGAAGCGGAGTTCAACGAGGTCTTCCTGGACGAGGTGTTCGTCCCCGAGGACCATCTCGTCGGTGACCTCGACAACGGGTGGGCGGTCGCCAACACCACGCTTGCGCACGAGCGGGGCACGTCGTTCCCGTTCAAGGAACAGGTCGTCCACGAGGTGTTTCTCGACGAGCTGTACGCCGACGCGTCGGTCGCGGGTCTCCTGGACGATGTGGAGATCGCCGACGCCCTGGCCCAGACGTTCGTCGAGTTGCGCTTGCTCCGACTCAACAACTGGGGCACGCTGTCACGCCTCGCTCACGGGGTTGCCCCCGGACCGGAGTCGAGCATCACGAAGTTGGTATGGACCGACATGACCCAGCACCTGGCCGATACGGCGCAGTTGATCCAGGGCGCGGAGTCGTCGCTCACGACGAAGTGGTCGCGGCAATGGTTGTGGTCGCGTGCGGCCTCGATTGCCGGGGGCACCTCCGAAGTGCAGCGGACGATCATCGGTGATCGCCTGCTCGGGTTGCCCCGATGAGCCGCATCCGCGTGACCGGCGTCGACCACGTCGTCATCATGACTGCGGATGTGGAACGGTCGCTGGGTTTCTACGTCGACCAACTCGGCCTGGAGCCCGTTCGGGTCGACGAGTTCCGCCGGGGCGAGGTGTTCTTTCCTTCGATCCGGATCAGCGCGACCACGATCCTCGACCTGTTCCCGGCCGGCCCGGACGGGAAGAACGTGGACCATCTCTGTCTGACGGTCGACGAGATCGATCTGGCCGCGGTGGCCGACTCGGGTGAGTTCGATGTCGTGAGTGGGCCGTCGGAACTCTTCGGTGCGCAGGGGATGGGTACCGCGTTGTACGTGCGTGATCCGGACGGGCTGGTCATCGAACTGCGCCACTACGGCACGGCGTAGCAAACGCCCGAAACGCCCTGCTACCGTTTCCGGCGAGGGTCTGCCAACTCCGGCCCGCCCCGCAGCACAGTCAGGAAATTGAACATGGCAACAGGCACGGTGAAGTGGTTCAACGCAGAGAAGGGCTTCGGCTTCATCTCTCGAGAAGGCGAGGAGGACGTATTCGTCCACCACTCACAGATTCAGATGAACGGCTACCGGACGTTGACCGAAGGTCAAGCCGTCCAGTTCGACGTTGCGCCCGGCCGGAAGGGCGAGGAAGCTCAGAACGTCACTGCGGTCTAG
>JAENVU010000493.1 GCA_016650415.1 Acidimicrobiia bacterium | reverse complement strand
GCACGACCGCGCCACGCTCCGCACGCTCGACACGCTGGAACTCGACGGCGACGCCGATCGAGTCGCCGCAGGGGTCATGCGGGAGCGGCTCGAGGTCGCGGGGGAGCTGCACGAGCGCGGTGAGCATCTCCGGTCGATCGCGGTGCTCGGCTCCGCGGTGCAGGAGGTGCGCGAGGCCTTCGACATGCTCCAGGCCGAGACCGAAGCCGATTGGGAGATCGTCGCGGCCCGCATGGCGCGGGTGCCCGAATGTCTTGGCAGTCTCGAAGCTGCGTTCACCGAGGGGCGGGCGCGCGGGATCGTGGCGTCCTCCCGCCAGGTCGTGGGTGCGATCGAGCAAGTCGAGGTGTGGGCCGGCACGGATCGAGACTCGACCCGGCCGTACTTCCTCGCGATGGCCGATCGCATGGGCGAGGCCGGTATCGGCGGATCGGGCCTCCACGCGTCGGTCACCCACCAGGCCGAGCGGGCGACAGGCGCGCTCGACGCGTTCGCGCGCTATCTCACGTCCGAGTACGCACCGGATGCGGACCCGCGCGACGCGGTCGGCGAGGAGCGGTACGCGATCGGCGCCCGCATCTTCAACGGCACCGTGCTCGACCTCCGCGAGACCTACCAGTGGGGTTGGGACGAGCTGCACCGCATCGAGCACGCGGTCGGTCAGGTCGCGGCCCGGATCTTGCCGAACGGGACCGTCGGCGAAGTGATCGAGCTACTCGAAACCGATCCGGCTCGCGCGATCGAAGGCCCGGAGAACCTGCGCGCCTGGTTGCAGGATCTGATGGACACGACCATCGCCGAGATGAACGGCGTTCACTTCGACATTCCCGAACCGGTCCAGACGGTCGAAGCGATGATCGCGCCGCCGGGCGGCGCGTCGGCGATGTATTACACCGGACCGTCGGAGGACTTCTCCCGTCCGGGACGCACCTGGTATCCGACGATGGGCACCACCCGCTTCCCGCTGTGGGGCGAAGTGTCGATCTGTTACCACGAGGGCGTGCCCGGCCATCACCTCCAGGTCGCGCAGGTGCGTTATCTCGCCGACACGTTGACCCGGTTCCAGCGGACGCTCGCGTGGTCCTCGGGCCACGGCGAAGGGTGGGCGCTGTACGCCGAACGGTTGATGGGTGAGCTCGGTTACCTGGAGAACCCCGACTACGAGCTCGGCATGTTGCGGGCGCAGGCGATGCGCGCGGTGCGGGTGATCGTCGACATCGGCATGCACCTCGAACTCCCGATCCCCGCGAACGAGTCGTACCACCCGGGCGAGCGCTGGACCCCCGATCTCGCGTTGCCGTTCGTGATCGACCGCGCGATGTTCCCCGAGATCTTCATGCGTTCCGAGGTCGACCGGTACCTCGGCATCCCCGGCCAGGCGATCTCGTACAAGGTCGGCGAGCGGGTCTGGCTCGAGGCGCGTGCCGACGCTCGGGCGCGACACGGTGCGGCCTTCGACCTCAAGGATTGGCACTCCCACGCGTTGAACCTCGGCTCGATGGGCCTCGACCAGTTCCGCGCCGAGATGGCGCGCTACTGAGGCCCTGACGCGGGTCAGCTGATGACCGGGCGGTTGGTCCAGGTGCCGTCGGGGCGGCGGAACCAGCCGCCGGCGGCGAGTGATCCTCCGTCGGCGTGGACGGTCGTGCCGGTCACGAAGCCCGAGAGGTCCGACGCGAGGAACAGCGCGACCCCGGCAATGTCGTCACCGGTCCCGAAGCGCCCGACCGGCACCCAGCTCGGAATGCGCTCGGCATCCTCCGCGCCGACCCACCGGGCGTAGGGCACCTGGAGCGACTCCACGAGGTCGGGCGCGATCGCATTCACCCGCACCCCCGAGTTGCCGAGATCGACGGCCAGACTCTTGGTGAAACCGCCGACCGCGGCCTTGAACGCGGCATACACCGGCCGGCTCGGGATCGCGCGGAACCCCTCGACCGACGAGATGTTCACCACACTCCCCCGGCCGCGCTCGATCATGCCGTCGACGAACGCGCGCGTGCAGAGCAGCACGTGGCGCAGGTTGACCGCGTAGAGCTCGTCCCACGCGTCGGGGCCGTTGGCAAGGAAGTCGTTGCCGGCAGTGAGGTAGTGCCCGACGTTGTTGACGAGCACGTCGACCCCGCCCGCATCACGAGCGAGACCCGCAACCGCGTCGGGGTCGGTCACATCGACCACGACCGCGGACGCCGCGCCACCGGCGGCGATGATCGCGGCCACCGTCTCAGAAGCGCGGGCCGCGTCGATCTCGGCGACGATCACCGTTGCGCCCTCGGCTGCGAAGCGTTCGGAGATCGCGCGCCCGATCCCTCCGCCGCCGCCGGTCACGACGGCAGTGCGACCCGCGAGCAGGCCGTCGCTCACGGCGCGACGATCGAGATCCGACCCGTCGCGAGGGCCGCCGCTTCGGCGGCTTCGAGTTGCTGCTCGATGATGTTGAGCCCGCCCACCCAGAACTTCGGGTCACCGAGATCACAGTCGACGATCTTGCCCAGCTCCTCGGGCGACTTCGACCCGCCGGCCGCGAGCAGCTCCAAGTAGGCGGGGACGAAATCGGCGCCCCCCTCCTCGTACCGGCGGTACACCGACAGGGCGAGCAGCTGGCCGTACGCGTACGCGTAGACGTATCCCGGCGTGCCGATGAAGTGGGGAATGTAGGACCACCACGTGCGGTACCCCTCGGTGATCTCCACCGCGTCGCCGAGCATGGCGATCTGGGTCTCGGCCCAGTGCGCGGCGAAATCGTCGGTGCTGAGTTCGCCGACGGTGCGGCGGTGGGTGTGCACCTGATCCTCGAACCGGTTCATCGCGATCTGGCGGAAGACCGTCGCGATCTGACCCTCCAGGTTCTCGGCGATGAGCGCGAGGCGCGCATTCGGCTCGGTCGTCGCCGCCATCAACCGGCCGAAGGTGACGGTCTCGCCGAACACCGACGCGGTCTCGGCCAGGGTGAGCGGGGTCGTCTGGTGGAAGATCCCCTGCTCCCGGGCGAGGTAGGCGTGCAGGCCGTGACCCATCTCGTGGGCGAGGGTCAGCACGTCCCGCCGGCTCGACGTCCAGTTGAGCAGCAGGTACGGGTGATGCGACGGCACGGTGTACGCGCAGAACGCACCCGGCCGCTTCCCGGGCCGGACCGGCGCGTCGATCCAGGATTCGTTGAAGAACCGTTGCGCCACATCCGCGAGCTGCGGCGAAAAGGACGCGTACGCGTCGAGCACCAGCTCGCGGGCTTCGGTCCAGCCGAACTCGGCTTCGGCGTCGGCGACGCTCGCCATGCGGTCGTAGTCGGCGAGCCGGTCGACGCCGAGGAGCTGAGCCTTCAGCGCGTACCAACGCTGCGGGATGTCGTACCGACTGACGACCGCGTCGACGAGCGCCTGGACCGATTCGTCACTCGCCTCGTTGGCCAGGTTGCGACTCGCGATCCAACTGTCGTGCGACCGCAACCGGTCGGTCGACGCCTTGTCGGCGAGCAGCGTGTTGAACACGAACGCACGCGTGCGCAACCCGGGCGCGAGCCCCTCGGTCACCGCGGATGCGGCGGCGGCCCGCTCCTCGCGGTGCGGCGATTGCAGCCGGGACAAGCCTTGTTCGAGCGCGACCGTCTCTCCGTCGAGATCGATGGTGATCGCGGAGGTCAACTCGCTGAACAGTCGCGACCACGCGCTCGCGCCGGTGACGTCCTTGTCGGCGAGGATCTTCTCCTCGGGTTCGGTGAGCAGGTGCGGCCGGTACCGACGCATCGAGCGGAGCGCGTGACCGCAGAACGCGAGCTGCGGATCGGCCAACACCGCGTCGGCCTGCTCGTCGGGCACCGCCGCCCATTCGAGTTCGAAGAAGATCACTCGGGTCGCGATCGCGGTCGATTCCTCCTCGACCCGTTGCATGAGCGCGCCGCGCTCGGCGTCGGTCGTGTCGACGGTGAAGCGGAGCCCGGCGTAGTTGCCGGCGCGGCCGAGGTGCTCCTGCAGGGTGGCGACCTTGGTCATCAGCGCGGCGAGACCGGCGGCGGCGAGCCCGGCGATGGTGCCGCGGGCCGCTTCGATCTCGGTTGCCGCCGCACTCGCGGCGGCGAGGTGGGCATCGACGTCCTCGTCACCGAGGAGCGGTTCGAGATCCCACGCAACGTCGGAGGCGGCCAGATCAGCGTCAGTCACAGTCATGCCGGTGAGGCTACGCGGCCATCAAGGCCGCGGCGTTCGATACCGACGAAGATGGTGCATGGTCCGCCGCGCCCTCACCGGCCTCGTCCTCATCAGCCTGGTGGGCTGCGCCGGCAGTGGCTCAAGTTCGGGCGGATCCCACCCGAGCCGGTCGACGACCACGACCGCTCCGGGACCTTCCGATCCCTACTACTCCGAGGCGGGCGCGGGCGTCTACGACGTGGGCCACTACGACATCGGGCTGCGGTACTCCCCCGATCAGCCCGCGATCACCGCCACCACCACGATCACCGCGACGGCCAAGCGGAACCTCGCCGAGTTCCATCTCGACTTCAGCGGGCTCACGATCGACCAGATCACCGTCGACGCCGCCGCGGCCGGCCTCAGCCGCACGCGCACCGACCTGACCGTCCGGCCCCGGCGGGCCATCGCGAGCGGCGCGACCTTCGTCACGAAGATCCGCTATCACGGCGTGCCTCGCGCGATCGCCGATCCCGGCGACGCGTCGGACGACCCCACCCGGATCGGATGGACCCGGACGCGTGACGGCCGGGTCTACGTGGTGAGCGAGCCGATCGGAGCTCGGACCTGGTTCCCCGGCAACGACCATCCCGCCGACAAGGCCACCTTCGACATCCGCGTCGACGTGCCCGACGGCGTCTCGGTCGCGTCCAACGGAACGTTCGCTCCGACTCCGGGGAGCCCGGGCCGGTACACCTGGCACTGGACGATGGCCCAGCCGATGGCCACCTACCTCGCGACCGTCGTGATCGCACCGATGCGCGAAGAACAGACCGCGAGCGCGGCCGGTGTGCCCATCCGCAACTTCTTCCCGCCGCGCCTCTACGACGAGAGCGTGACCGACTTCGCCACGACCGGGGCGATGATCGACTACTTCTCCACCATCTTCGGCCCGTACCCGTTCGACGCGTACGGCGCGGTCGTGCTGCGCGACGAGATCGGGTACGCGCTCGAGACCCAGACGATGTCGATCTTCGGGTCCGACATGCTCGGCACCGACCAGGACGCGGAGGACACCGTCGCCCACGAGTTGGCCCACCAGTGGTTCGGCGACTCCGTGAGCATCCGGCGCTGGGCCGACATCTGGCTCAACGAGGGTTTCGCCACCTACGCGCAGTACCTGTGGGACGACCACGTCGATCCCGCGTTCGACATCAACCTGGAGATGGCGAAGCTGCGGGCCGGCGACGAGCGGCACCTGACCCGGCCGCACAACCCGGGGGTGGAGGGTCTGTTCTCCGCGGCGACCTACGAGCGCGGCGCGCTGACGCTCCACGCGCTGCGGCTCACGATCGGTGATGCGAAGTTCTTCGAGCTGGTCAAGGTGTGGACGGCGAAGTACCGCTACGCCAATGCCACCACGGCCGACTTCATCGCCCTCACCAACGAGATCGCCGGTCAGGACCTCACCGACTTCTTCCACCGCTGGCTCGACACCAACCAGGTCCCGCCCCTCCCTAAATCCCTGCTCTAGGCCCTTCGGGCCGGGCCGCTCGGGCCACGGCCGACGCTACGTACGCGCGCCTCTGACGGGCGGGTCGGTTCCTCGAGGCGTCGGCCTCTTGTTCCGCGCCTGCCTCAAACGGTCAGTGCCTCGGGGAGGGGTTCGGCATGCACGACTTCCAGGGTCTGGGTCGCACGGGTGAGGGTCACGTAGAGCGTGCGCAACCCGGCCTGGTCCGCCGGGACGAGCCGGGCGGGTTCGACGACCACGACGTGATCGAACTCCAACCCCTTGGCGTCGAGCGCGTCGAACACGCCGATGCGCGCGTCGAGGGCCTCGGGGCCGTTCGCGACCGCGCCGACGTCGCTCAGCGACGCCACGATCGCGTCCTGGAGTTCCACGGGCGCGATGACTGCGGTCGTGCCCCGGCGGGTGGAGAACTCGCGCGCGGCCGTCGCCGTGGCGGCGACCACGTCGTCGACCCGACGGAACTTCGGTTGCTCACCCGTGGCGCGCACGGATCGAGTGGGTGGAATCTCCGGTGCTGCCACCGCGAGGAGCCGGTTCGCCAGGTCCATGATCTCGGCCGGGGTCCGGTAGTTGACGGTGAGGTCGACGCGCCGCGGCCGGTCGTGGGTCGCGAGATGGAAGAGGACGTCGTCCCACCCGGACGCGGCACCGGGCCGGGAAGCCTGCCCGAAGTCGCCGACCAGGGTGGCGGAACCACTCGGACACCGGCGGGCCAGCATCCGCCACTGCATCGCTGAGAGGTCCTGCGCCTCGTCCACGAGCACGTGGCCGAAGGTGCGCAGCGCGGGAATCCCGGTGTCGGTGTTCGTCGGTTCCATGAACCGCGCCGCGAGGTCACCCGCGGTCATGTACTTCCCGAGGCCGAGGTCGTCCACGGTGCGCGACGCGATGTCGGCGACGGCCCGATCGGTTTCGGTCCGACGCCGGGCCCGACGCGGACGCGCCGCCTCGACCGGACCGCAGATGGCGTCGGCTTCGTCGACGAGTGCCGCATCGGCATCCGTCCACGGCACCGCTTTCACCGTTGCGGAGCGGTCCCGCTCCAGCAGGAGTTGGTCCTCGCGCGGGATGAGGCCGTCGGCCGCGGAACGGATCAGCGCCCGGAACGAGAACAGGTCGTGCACGAGTTCCTGCCCCGAGAGCATCGGCCACAGGCGTTCGAGCAGCGCCCGGATCTCCGGCACCCGCCGCAACCGACCGACGATCTCCTGCTCCCATTCGGGCGACGGCGACTCGCCCCGGGCGAGCGATCGCGCGACGGCCGGGTCGTAGTGGCCTTCGTCGTCGTCGATGGCGAGCATCTGCTGATGGGTGCGGGCCAGGGTGTTGCGGTACTGCGCGACCAAGCGATCGAGCAGCATCCGTTCGACGACCGGCCGCCGTTCGTTGTGGCTCCCCGGCTTCTGGCGCGTGCGCTCGACGATGCGGCGACAGTCGCGCCGGCTGACCTTGAGCCGCATCCCGTCGAAGTTGAACCCGACATCGGCGCGCGGGGCGCGCTGGCGGTCGGCCAGCGCCTTGCGCAGCACGGCCGCCATCTCGACCCGACCCTTGACCGCGGCGGTGGCCGGGTCCTCGCGCCGGAGCGGCCCGAGCTGGGACTTCAACCCGGTGATCGTGGCGAGTTGGACCTCGTCCTCACCGAGCGACGGCAG
>JAENVU010000492.1 GCA_016650415.1 Acidimicrobiia bacterium | reverse complement strand
GACTGGAAGTCGTCGCTGGCCGGGATGCATGTGGGGTGGATCTGGGTGAAACACGGGTTCGCCATCAACGCGCCGCGCTTGTGGGCGCGCCACGCCGCGGTCACGTTCGATGCCATCGCGTTGGTCGAGAGGTAGAACACGTTGCTGTAGCCGCCGGTGGCGAGGACGACCGCGTGGCCCGAGAACGATTTCACTTCGCCGCTGATCAGGTGCCGGGCGACGACGCCGCACGCCCGGCCGTCCTTGACGACGAGGTCGAGCATCTCGGTTCGCGTGTGCAGGTCGACGTTGCCGAGGTGCACCTGTCGGGCCAGTGCCTGGTACGCGCCGAGCAACAACTGCTGGCCGGTCTGGCCCCGGGCGTAGAACGTGCGGGAGACCTGCGCACCACCGAACGAGCGGTTGTCGAGCAGGCCGCCGTACTCGCGAGCGAACGGGACGCCCTGGGCGACGCATTGGTCGATGATGTTCACCGACACCTGGGCGAGGCGGTAGACGTTGGCCTCGCGAGCGCGGAAGTCGCCGCCCTTCACGGTGTCGTAGAACAACCGCCGCACACTGTCGCCGTCGTTGCGGTAGTTCTTCGCCGCGTTGATGCCGCCCTGGGCCGCAATGGAGTGCGCACGCCGCGGCGAATCGTGGAACGTCAGCATCGTGACCTGGTAGCCCAGCTCACCGAGGGTCGCCGCGGCGCTGGCCCCGGCGAGACCGGAGCCCACCACGAGGATGTGGAACTTGCGCTTGTTGGCGGGGTTGACGAGCTTGACGTCGAACTTGTGGTTGTCCCACTTCTCTTCGATCGGCCCGTCGGGCACATGCGAATCGAGATTCACTTCACGACTCCCGTGACGACCATGAGGGGGAAGGAGATGTTGCCGATCGCGATGATCGTGGCGAACCCGATCGCGAAGGTGCGCCGGGCGCGGTTCCACTTCGGATTGTTGATCCCGAGGCTCTGGAACATCGACCACGCCCCGTGGAAGATGTGGAAGGCCAGTGCGAGGTTGGCGAGCATGTAGACGATCGCGACCGGCACTCGCTGGAAGCTGTGGATCACGTTGGCGTACGTGTCGCCCCGGACGAAGTCGGGGTTGGCGTTGCCCCACGTGAGGTCCATCAGGTGGAAGATCAGGTACAGACCGACGATCACGCCCGTCCAGCGCATCGTGCGCGACGCGAAGTCGGCCGCGACGTAATCGCGTGGCGACTGGTACTTCGTCGGCCGGGCCCGGTGGTTCATCCGGGTCAGTTGCGCGGCGCTGACGATGTGGAGGACGAAGGCGCCGATCAGCCCGACTCGCATGATCCAGAGGAAGACCGTCCGGGGGAGCGCCGGCTCACCGAACGTGCGGAGCCATTCGGCGTACTCGTCCAGGTGCCGGGCACCGAGATAGATCTTGAGGTTGCCGACCATGTGGGCGAGGACGAAGCCCAGCAGCATGATGCCGGTCACCGCCATGACCCACTTCTTGCCGACGGCCGAGCGCCAGAAGCGCAGGACCGGATTCGTCGGTCGCGTACCCGGATGCACCGGTTTCGGGTGCTGGCCGGTCGATTGCGTGGCTGTCATGTGCTCACGCCTCCTTGTCCCCCACTCGGGTGAGCGCAGGGGAAGCTACCGGTTAGCGATCCTCGTTCACGATCCGGAGCCATTCGAGGAGTTCGTCGTACCGGTTTTCCACGGTCCCGACGAGGTCGTGATGCAGCCGGACCCGGACTTCACCGGTGCGGTGATCCAGGTGGCCCCGGCCGACATAGCTGACGGATCGGGCCGGGACGTCGCCGACGAAGGTGCGGATTCGGCCGTCGATCTCGAGCTCGATCCGGGCGCCGTCCAGCGCCGATCGGCCCTCGTTGGCCACGTGGAGCAGCCCCTGGCGGGGTTCGAGCATCGGCAGCACCGTGCGGCAGGCGGCGCGGAGCGCGCGATACCCGACCTTGGCCAATCGATCGTGCCCGAGGACCGACCACGTCACCGCGGGATGACCGTCGGCGAAGCAGAACTGACAGAACCCACCGGCGGGGTTCCCCCGGAGGCGCCGGAGATCCTCGATCTGGAGCTGGATGAGCGCGGCTTGGTACTGCTGGGTCGCGAGCTGCCACGCCGCGAACGAATCGAAGAGCGCCGGTGGGACATACCGATCGAACTGATGTTTCTGGCACGCGTGCCGGTCGAAGAGGTGGTCCCAGTCGAGGTGGGGCCAGCGTTCGGGCTCCATGAACTCGGCCGAGTGCGGGACGGCCTGGGCGCCGAACTCGGAGACGAACCGCCCCAGTCGGGGCACGGCGCGCACTGCGGGCGCCAGCCCGTCGAACTGGCCGTGATACCAACCGAAGTAGAAGTGCGCGTCGGTGCCGGTGCTGCCGACGCCGGGCAGCACGCCGGAGTGGAGGTCGACGAATCGGGTCGGGTCCGCCTTGTGGATGGCATGGGCGACCGACCGGTCGAGCACGTCCTTGTTCCACGAGGGAAGGAACATGCTCGCCCCGACCCGCAACGCAGCCTTCGGCGTGACCGCCTCGCCGGGTTGGAACGCCACCGCCAGCGGCTCGTTGTGGGCGCACCACATCGCGATGCTCGGGCGGTGGGCCAGGAGATCGACCATCTCCCGGGCCTGGCGCACCGCCTGCTTGCGCGCACCCCGGCCGTACCCCCATTGGAGCGGAAAGTCCTGCCAGATGAGCATTCCCGCAGCATCCGCGGCCTCGTACAACTCGGGCCGGGTCACATGGGCGTGGATCCGGAGCAGGTCGAGGTTCGCCGCCTTCGCCAACTCGACATCCCGGGCCAGCTCGGCCGGGGTCGCTTCGGCCAGGGCCATGCGGGTCGGACCGTGGTTCGCGCCCATGACGAAGGTGGGCTCACCGTTGATCGACCATTGCCAGTCGTCGATCGCGACGTCACGAAACGCGGTGGTGAGTTTCCGGTCGTCGCTGCGGATCCCGGCGACGACGACGACGATCTCGACCGTGACGCGCGGCTGGTCGCCCATTCGCCAGGGCCACCACCGCGGCGGGTTGTCGACGAACATCGGCACACTCACCGTCGTGCCCCGCCGGCTGAGGTCCACGTCGGTCTCGGTGTGCGCGAGCTCGTGGCCGGCGTCATCGCGCACCGTCGCGAGGACCTGGACGGGCGCGTCGGTCGGGACCTCGCCCGGATCGAGCGTGACGTCGAGCTTCAGGGCGCCGCGAGCTTCGGTGGCTTCGGTGCAGAGCACCCGCAACCAGGAGATCCGTACGGGCCCGGTGTCGCGCGTGCGCACGGGCCGCCAGATCCCACCCGGATTCCAGGTGGGATCGAGGTTGTCCCACTGCGAGAACACGCCGGTGATCGAGCGCTTGGCCGACCGATCGGTCTGCTGCGGTGACGCGACCTCGACCGCGAGCGTGTGGCGGTCGCCCGGCGGCTCGGCGAAGCGAGTCACCTCGAAGGTGTGGGGAAAGAAGTAGCCCTCGGTGGCGCCGAGGTAGTGACCGTCGAACCAGATGTCACCCAGGTAGAAGATGCCGTCGAAGGTCACGAAGCGTCGTTGGCCTTCGGCGAGGGGAGTCGGGTCGATGGAACGCCGGTACAGCACCGGCCCGTCGGTCTCGGCGAAGAGCGGTGAGCTGCGCCAGTGACCGGGCACCTCGATGTCGGGCCAGTCGGTCGTCGCGAAGGACGGTTTCACGAACTGGCGGGCGAGGTCGCCGTCATCGACGTGGACCTGCCACCGGCCCGACAGATCGACGGGGTTCGGATCCGGCGGCTCGACCATGCAACCGACACTAGAACCGCACCACCGTCCGGGGGCGTCCGGCGGGCGGGTCGGGCGGGCGGGTCGGGCGGGCGGGTCATCGGCGTGATGGAATCGTGACGTGAGCGACGCGACCGGCGACGGCCGGCAGGACCTGACCCGGGACGGCGCGCTCGTCGGAGTGGTCGAGTGGGCGACCGGCACCGACGTGCTG
>JAENVU010000491.1 GCA_016650415.1 Acidimicrobiia bacterium | reverse complement strand
GGTCAAGGTCCGCCGGCCGGACGGGACCTACCAGCCGGCCGTGCTGGGTCGCGCCGATGCGACGGGCCGGCGTCCCTTTGGTGCCGCGATCGCCGACGCCCCGCCGCTGTTCCAGACTCAGATCGTCGCGGTTGATGCGACCGGACGGACCGTCGCGACTTGGGATCCGCCGCGCTGACCCACCCGTCGGGCCTCACCTGGCGGAAGCGACCCAGGATCGGCCTACACTTCTCGTGCCGCCGGGAGCCGTGGGTGCCCTGGACGGTGGAGGTCACGAAGATGACGGCTCAGACGGCCACATCAGGTACGCGGTCCCGACCGTTGACGGCACCGGATATCGCGAACGCCAAGAGCAGCGATACCCCGTTGGTCATGGTGACGGCCTACGACGCGCCGAGCGCACGTGTGGTCGACGGTGCCGGGGTCGACATGATCCTCGTGGGCGACACGCTCGCCATGGTCGTGCTCGGGTACGACAACACCCTCCAGGTCACGACCGAGGACATGGCCCATCATGTCGGGGCGGTGGCCCGCACGAAGCCGCACGCGTTGATCGTCGGCGACCTCCCGTGGATGAGCTACCACGTGTCTCGCGAGGAGACCGTGCGGAACGCGGCAGCGCTCATCCGGGCCGGCGCCGGTGCGGTGAAGCTCGAAGGCGGTCGCAAGCGCCTCGACGCGATCGCGGCGATCCTCGACAGTGAGATCCCCGTGATGGGCCACCTCGGCCTGACTCCCCAGTCGATCCATGCGATCGGCGGTTTCAAGGTGCAGGGCAAGCAACTCGATGCCGCTCGGAAGATCGTTGACGATGCCGTGGCGCTCGCCGAGGCGGGGTGCTTCGCCATCGTGCTCGAGTGCGTGCCCGACGGCGTCGCCCGCATGGTCACCGACGCGATCTCGGTGCCGACCATCGGTATCGGTGCCGGCCGCCACTGCGACGGCCAGGTGCTCGTGTACCACGACCTCCTCGGCTTCGAGGACCGGATCCGGCCCCGGTTCGTTCGCCGGTACGCCGAGCTGGGTGCGGTTGCGACCGAGGCGGTGCGGAGCTTCGCCGAGGATGTGCGGGCCGGGCACTTCCCCTCGAGCGAGGAGACGTACCACATGACCGATCAGCTCGAGAGTTCGATCGACATGTCCACGCTCGAACTCGCCGGCGACGGCGCCGACACCGCGGAAACCCCGGTCGCCTCCCGCACCGAACTCACCGACGCCTGATCCCAGCGACCAGCTCGGTAGGCGTCCTGCCCTACGAACCCCTTGAGCTCTCGGCTTCGCCGGTAGCGGGAGCCGAACGAGCCGACAAGGCGTGTCTCACCCTCCAGGTAGGGTCGTCCTCGATAGGTCCGTGGGGCAACGTTCTGGTAGCGTTCCCCGCTTCACATGGGGATTCCGGGATTTCCCGGCGTCGCTCACAATGTCCACCCTGCCCCTCGGCGGTCCCGGTCCTGATCGGTTCCGGCCCTGGGGCCCACCGTGACCTTCGGGTCGGCGGTGGTCCGAAGGAGGTCCGGCCAATGAGGCCGTACGAGGTCATGGTTATTTTCGATGCGGACCTGGAAGAGGAGACCATTCGGTCTGCCGTCGAAGGGTCGCTGAAACTCATCGAGGCGAAGGGTGCGGAACGCGGCCCCGTCGACTGGTGGGGCAAGCGCCGCCTCGCGTACGAGGTGAAGCATCGCTGGGAGGGCTACTACGTAGTCATGCAGGCGAAAGCCGAGCCCGTGGCGATGGACGAGCTGAACCGATCGCTCTCCCTGTCAGACGACGTCATCCGGCACAAGATCCTGCGCATCCCCGAGCAGGTCTACGGCAAGCTGGGTGGAACGCCGGATCCGGTCGATGCTGCGGTACTCGCGGCGGGCGCCGATCCGGACGACGACTGAGAACCCGCAGCCCGGGCGAACGGTCGACGTCGCACACCGAGACTTGACCTGTCGCACCGGCGGCAACTGGAGGCATCACCATGGCAGACAACAGCATCACGATCGTCGGGAACCTCACCCGCGACCCGGAGATTCGTTACACGGCATCCGGCCAGGCCAACGCCCGGCTCGGTGTCGCGGTGAGTCGCCGGTGGCAGAACCGCCAGTCCCAGGAGTGGGAAGAGCAGACGAGCTTCTTCAACGTCGTGTGCTGGCGTGAGATGGCAGAGAACGTCGCGCAGTCCATTGGCAAGGGCTCGCGCGTCGTGGTCACCGGCCGACTCGAGCAGCGCAGCT
>JAENVU010000490.1 GCA_016650415.1 Acidimicrobiia bacterium | reverse complement strand
GACGTGCCGACGCTCGCCCGCGCCATCGACGCCGTCGAGGTTCGCATTCGCGCCCACACGCCCGAAGCACGCCTGATCTTCCTGGAACCGGACCTCGACCGCAGTCGCGCGATCACCGCGCCCGACTAGCGCGGCGCGAAGTCGACGAGCGCGACCGTGTCCGAGCGGTGGTCGAGCACCACGCGCACCGGGAGGTCGAGCCGAAGGTCGGTGGGGTCGAGATCGATCAGGTTGCCGACGATCCGGGGTCCCTCGTCGAGTTCGACGACCAGCACCGCGTACGGCAGCTCTCCGGCAAATGCGGGATCGGTCGCCCGGTGGGTGACGGTCCAGGTGAACACCCGTCCCTCACCGGAGGTCGGTTGCCAGCTCCATTCGGCCGAGCCGCACGCGGCGCACAAGATCCGGGGCGGATGCCGCCAGGTCTCGCAGTCCGAGCACCGCTGGAGGTGCACCACACCGGTCGCCGCGGCCTGCGCGTAGAACTCCGCCCCCAAACCATCCGTCGCCGGCAACATCCGATCGGGTCGTGGCGTGCTCATCGGTCCACCCCCAGCACCACGAGACTGCCGTCACCGAAATCGCCCCACCCGGTCACGAGCCCCAACTCCGCGTCGGGCACCTGGAGCGACGCGTCACCCCTCAGTTGTCGGACGGCTTCGACCACGTGGTTCATCCCCCACATGTGGCCCTGTGAGAGCAGTCCGCCATGGGTGTTGGTCGGCAAGCGACCGTCGATGGCCAAGGCACCGTCGCGCACGAACGCCCCCGCCTCACCCCGCGCACAGAAGCCGAGCGCTTCGAGTTGGAGGAGCACTACGTAGGTGAAGCAGTCGTAGATCTCGGCGAAGTCGACGTCGGTCGGCGCGATGCCCGCCATCGCCAACGCCCGGGGCGCGGCATCGGTGAGCCCGATGTGGAAGATGTCGGGCCGGTTCGCGATGTCGTCCGCCGGCGATGGGTGCCCCTCACCGACGCCGAGGATCACCGCCGGCTTCGGGGGCAGGTCCCGCGCCCGTTCGGTACTCGTCACGACGACCGCCGCGGCGCAGTCGGTCTCCACGCAGCAGTCGAACAGCCGGAACGGCTCGCTCACCCAGGCGCTCGCGAGATAGTCGTTCATCGTGAGATCTCGCCCCCGCATCAATGCCTTCGGGTGCGTTTGGGCGTGGCGCCGGAAGGCGATCGCGACTTCGCCCAGATCCGTCTCGAGGGTGCCGTACAGCTGTTGGTGGCGAGTGGCGATCCATCCGTAGTACTGCGCGGCCGACCGGGCGCCGTAGGGCAGATAGAAGTCGACCAAGACATCGGCCACCGCGTTCGCGTCCATGCCCCGGCGCGGCCGCCGGATATCGGGCCGGTGCCGGAAGGCCGAATAGCCGTTCCACCCCACGACGACCAGGACATTGGTGGCCACACCCGTCGCGACCGCGATCGCCGCGTTCTGCACCGCAGCCACCGACGACGCGCCACCCATGTGCACCGTCGCCGAGTACGCCACCGACGGAATTCCCAAGTTGGCGGCAAGTTCTTCGACGGTCGTGTAGCCCGGCGGCGGCACGATGCCGTCGATGTCCGCGACCTCGAGTCCCGCGTCGGCAATCGCCTCTTGGGCAACGTCCAACATCATCTCGACCGGCAGCCGGTCGGCGCCGCGCACGTAGTCGGTTTCGGCGACGCCGACAATGGACGCGGCTCCCGACAGGCCGATCACAATGCCGCCACGAACGCGTCGACGACCTCGCGCCGCCAGTCGAACAACGCTCGACCGTGTACAGCGTTGGTTCGCCCGATCCGCACGCACACCAGATCGTGCGCCGGGGAGATCAGAATCGACTGCCCTTCGTATCCGTTGGCCCAGAAGGTGCCGGACTCGTCGCCGGTTGCCCACCACTGCCATCCGTAGCCCCGACCGTCATCGGGGTCGACCGAGCGACTTCGGCGGCCATCGTCCACCCAGCCCTCGGGAAGCACGCGCGTGGTGTCCCAGACGCCGTCGCGCAGGTAGAGGTATCCGAACCGGGCAAAGTCTTCCGCGGTCGCATTCACGTACGAAGACGCGACCCAGAGACCGGTGG
>JAENVU010000489.1 GCA_016650415.1 Acidimicrobiia bacterium | reverse complement strand
GCGGATGCGATGTCGATGACCGGGTACCCCGTGTCGCCGGGTCGGAAGTAGCGGTCCTCGTAGTAGCCCGCGGTGACCGGGATGTGCACCTTGCGGGTACGGGCGAGCAGTTCGCCGGTTGGTGTCACGACGATCGCGGTATTGAAGCCGAGCCCGCCGTCGGCCGCGGCCTCCCAGAGCGACGCATGGACCGGAACGCCCAACCGCCGCGCGAGGTCTGACGCGAACTCGTGGGTCGGCCCGCCGGGGAGTGGTTCCGGTGTCGCGTCGGTGTTCGTCTCCGCGATCGCGAAGTACCGGGAGAGCGTCAGCTCCTGCAAGCAGACGAGCTGTGCGCCTTCGGCGGCCGCCAGGTTCGCGCCCTCGGTGAGCGCGGCGCGGTGCACGACCGGGTCGGCGTGCCATCGGTGCTGTACTGCGCCGATCCGGAACGGCGGGCGGGTCGGCGCATCGACCCGCGCCGGTGAGTCCAGGATTCCTGGGGCGCGCACGACCTGCATCGATTGATGAACGTAGTCCAGCATCTTTCCGAATCCTCGCGGTCCGGCTCCGGGACACCGGCGGCGCAGTGAGAGGATCGACCCATGCGAGTGCTGGTCACGAACGACGACGGAGCCGAGGCGATCGGCATCCACCACATGGCGCGGGCGCTGGCGCGTGACTCGCGGTTCGACGTCGTCCTGGTCGCTCCCGACCAGGACCGCAGCGGCACCGCCGCGTCGTTGGGCACCATCGACGCCGACGGCCTCCGGGCGAACCGGGTGGCCTTCGCCGATGACGACAGGATCGAGGCCTGGGCGCTCGCCGCAACGCCGGCCATGTGTGTCATGGCGGCAAACCTGGGTGCCTTCGGGCGACCGCCCGACATCGTGGTGTCGGGGGTGAACGCGGGTCTCAACACCGGGCGCGCCGTCCTCTACTCGGGAACCGTCGGGGCGGCGCTCTCGGCCCAGAACCTCGGGCTGTCGGCACTGGCGGTCAGTCTCCAGTCGAGCGACCGCTGGCATTGGGACACCGCGACTGCACTCGCGATGGAAGCCGTCGACCTCCTGATCCGCGCACCCGGCCGGTCGGTGCTGAATCTCAACGTGCCCGCCCTCGATCGGGCCGAGGTGCGGGGTCTGTACTGGGCGCGGCTCGCACCCTTCGGCGAAGTGCGTATGGTCTTGACCGGCGCGGATGCCGAGGTCGACGACCATCCCACGCGCCGCGTCGCGACGGAGTTGCAGTTCGCGCAAGTGAGCTTCGATCCCGATACCGATACGGGACTGGTGCGGGCCGGGTATGCGTCCCTCACCACGCTGACCGGGATCAGCGAGGCGTGGCCGGGTGAGGCCGCCGACCCGGTGCTCGTCGTCCCGTCCGTGATTCCCGGTGCACCGCTCGATCCCACTCACGAGGTGCCCGACGCCGATCAGCCCGGCAATCTCCATCGTCCGGCCGGCGCGTCCTGACGTCTCTATCCTGAGGTCGGTGCAGGCGCTCGACGGCATCAAGGTCATCGACATGGCGACGGTCATCGCGGCGCCGGGTGCCGCGCGGTACCTCGCCGACTTCGGTGCCGACGTCATCAAGATCGAACCCCCTGGTGGCGACGGCACCCGGCGACTGGGCTGGGTCGACCCGGCCGACGGCGACTCCTACATGTGGAAGCTCGTCGGCCGCGGCAAGCGCGCGATCGTGCTCGACCTGAAGTCGTCCGTGGGCCTGGATCGGATGCGCCGGCTCGTGCGCGACTCGGACGTGTTGATCGAGAACCTCCGCCCCGGTGCGCTCGAACGCCTCGGGCTCGATCCGGTCGACCTGCTCGTCGAGAACCCGGGCCTGGTGATCCTCCGGGTCACCGGATTCGGGCAGACCGGCCCGTACGCGCAACGGCCCGGCTTCGCCACGATCGCAGAGGCGATGAGCGGGTTTGCCTCGATCAACGGCGAGCCGGATGGTGCGCCACTCCCGCCGCCGATCGCGCTGACCGACGAAGTGACGGCGCTCGTCGGTGCGTTTGCGATTCTCGCGGCGCTGCGCCACCGTGACCGCACCGGTGACGGTCAGGTCATCGACGTCAATCTGCTCGACACGATGCTGGCACTCATGGGACCGTTGCACAGTGCCTGGGCCCACCTCGGGTACGAGCAACCGCGGCTCGGGAGCGGCATTCCGTACTCGGTGCCGCGCGGGACGTATCAATGTGCCGACGGGCGTTGGGTGGCGATCTCGGCGTCGGCCGAATCGGTGGCGGCTCGCACCATGGACTTGCTCGGGGTCGGCGATGATCCCCGATTCCGGACGTTCGCGGGGCGGGTCGAACACCGGGACGAACTCGATCGTGTGGTCGCGGCATGGATCGGCCGCCGCAGTGCCGACGAGGTCATCGCCGGCTTCGAGGCTGCCCACGCGGCCATCGCGCCGGTGTACTCCATCGCGGAGGTCGCACGCGATCCTCACGTGGTCGAGCGGGAATCGCTCATCGAGGTCGACGGGGTGACGATGCCGGGGCTGATCGCCCGGTTGTCGGCGACGCCGGGGGTCGTCCGATGGGCCGGCCGATCGCTCGGCGCCGACACGGAGGCCGTCGTGGCCGAACTGGACGAGACCGCTGCTCACGACGAGTGACCCCAGGTACCCGTCGACACCGCGGTCGGTCACTCTGACGGGATTCCCTGTGGACAACGTTGGGGAAATCGCTTCCGCACCTGGGGACGGTGCTGTGGATTTCTCCGGCGGCATCGCGATGCTCACGCTCCGTCACCTCCCAGTTTCTGGGCCCTGAGGGGCCAACCGCCGGCGGGTCTCGTTATCCCCAGCCCGGAGTGGGTTGTCCCCAACCGCAGCGGAGTTGTCCCCAGCGGGATGGGGACTGCGTTGGCTTCGCTCCCGGTTCTCGACTACCAATTGGGCCGTTGATCAGGGAAAACAGAGAATCACAGGGGGAACTCGTGGCGCAGTGGACGGACGAGCAGATCGACGCGGCGACCGCCGGCCAGACGGTGGCGAGCCGGTTCCGGGACACCGTGCGGGCCTGCCCTGACCGGGTCGCGCTTCGGTGCAAGGCCGGGGAGGGCTGGAACGAGACGACCTTCGGCGAGTTCGCCGACCAGGCCTGCCGGGTCGCCACCGGTCTGAGCGCGCTCGGGGTCACGCGCGGTGACCGCGTGGTGCTCATGATGCGGAACCGGCCCGAGTTCCACGTCGCCGACATCGCGGTCGTCCTGCTCGGCGCGACTCCGATCTCGATCTACAACTCGTCGTCGGCCGATCAGATCCGGTACCTCGCGGGCCACTGTGAGGCGTCGATCGCGATCGTCGAGGACGAGGGCTATCTGAATCGGATGCTCGAGGTGCGCGCCGACCTCCCGCAGGTGCGCGAGATCGCAGTGATCGACGTCCCCGATGCCGGTGCGCCCGAGGGTGTTCGCACCTGGGCCGAACTCCTGGACTCCGAACCGGGTGACCTGGACACGTTGGCGGCCATCGCCCAACCGTCCGACCTCGCGACGGTCATCTACACCTCGGGAACCACCGGGCCACCCAAGGGGGTGATGATCGACCACGCGAACGTTGCGTGGACGATGAAGTCCCTGTGGGAGACGCTGAGCGAGGTCGACCTCCAGAATGCGCGGCTGGTGTCGTACCTCCCCATGGCTCACATCGCCGAACGCAACGTGTCGCACTATCTCGCGTTGAGCTTCGGCTACGAAGTCACGACCTGTCCGGTGCCGGGGGAAGTCGCGCAGTATCTCCCCGAGGTACGGCCGCAGGTGTTCTTCGCGGTACCCCGCGTGTGGGAGAAGATCCACGCCGGTGTGATGGCCATGGCCGGTGCCGATCCCGAGCGCAAAGCCCAGCTCGACGAGGCGCTCGCCGTTGGGCTCCGCGCCGCGGAACATCGCGCCCGGGGCGAGGAACTTCCCGCCGATCTCGCCGCCGCATTCGCGACTGCGGACGAGGCGCTCGGGATGGTGCGCGGGCTGCTCGGATTGGACGCGTGCGTCTCGGCCATCAGCGGCGCGGCGCCGATCGCGGTCGAGATCTTCAACTTCTTCCGTGGGCTGGGGGTCCCGCTCTCCGAGGTGTACGGCATGAGCGAGACCACCGGAATCATGACCTTCGATCCGTTCGCGGTGCGGGCCGGTACGGTCGGCCGCGCGGTACCCGGGTCCATGCTCCGGCTCGCCGACGACGGCGAGGTCCTCACCCGAGGTGGGCAGGTCTTCCGTGGGTATCTCGATGACCCGGAGAAGACTGCGGAGGCGCTCGACGCCGACGGGTGGCTGCACTCGGGTGACATCGGTGTGCTCGACGACGACGGGTATCTGACCATCGTCGACCGGAAGAAGGAACTCATCATCACCGCGGGTGGGAAGAACATCTCGCCGGCGAACCTCGAGTCGGCACTCAAGGCCCAGCCGCTCATCGGTCAAGTGTGTGTGATCGGTGATCAGCGTCCGTTCATCAGTGCGCTGGTGGTCCTCGATCCGGATGTGGCGCCCGTGTGGGCGAAGGCCCACAGAATCGACGCATCGGATCCGGCGGCCCTCGCCGATGATCCCGACGTGCTCGCGGAGGTCGACCGGCAGGTCGCCGCGGCGATGGAGCCGTTCAACAACGCGGAGCGGGTGAAGAAGGTGACGGTGCTCCACCGGGAGTGGATGCCCGATTCCGAAGAACTCACACCGACCAGCAAGCTCAAACGTCGCGGGATCCACGCGAAGTACGACACCGAGATCGAAGCCCTCTACGGCTGATCCGATCGGGGCGATTGTGGGCCGGGCCGCCCGTCAGTCGGAGTTGGCGATTTCCAGGCGGTCGCGGCCTTGGGAGCGGGCGGTGTCCAATGCCCGGCCGGCCCGGTCGATGAGTTCCGGCGCGCTCAGCGCGTGGGTGGGATAACAGGCGATACCGGCGGAGACCGTGATGGTCACGCCCTGCGCAGTCTGGTTCAGCGTGCCGCGGATGCGTTCGGCCGCCCACACTGCGCCCGCTTCGGCGGTGTCCTCGAGAATCGCCGCGGCCATCTTCGACCCGACCCGGCACGCAGCATCGGATTCGCGGAGCGTGCGGGTCACGGTTTCGCCGAGCGCGCTGATCGCGGCATCGCATTCTTCCCGGCTCGCGCCGTCGAGGCCGTCGATGTCGAAGAGGATCACGGTCAGCGGTTGCAGCTGACGGCGGGCCGCCGATACCCGCTGCTGCACCATGACCTTGAAGAATTGTTGATCCAACAGTCCGGATGCTGCGTCCACGGATTTCTCCATATTGAGGGGAGGGGCAAGAGCGAGGGTGGCGTCACGTGCATGGGCGGCTTCGTCACCGAAGATCGCGGCCAGGGCATCGAGTTCCCGACGGAGACCGTCTCGCTCCTCGGTGAGTGCGACCAGATGGTCCTGGGCGTTGACCTGACGGGCCGCGATTGCCGCCGCGCCGATCGCGGCCGAGAACCCGAGAACGCCGGCGACAATGCCCAAGGGCGACGAGTCGATGACGCTGTCGATCATCCCGCAGATGAGCGCAGCAATCCCGGCCGCGATGGAACTCGCGAGACAACGATCCTTCACACGGAGTCCATCGGCCTCCGAGCCGCCTCAGTGGAGGGCTTTTGTACGTTCCTGCCGGTATTCGATCGCCAGATCGACCACATCGCCCATGATCGTGGCCAGTTCGTAGTTCTTCGGCGTGTAAATCCGGGCGATTCCGGCCGCTTCGAGGGTGCGGGCGTCGGCCGGGGGGATGATCCCGCCCACCACGACCGGGGCCAGTACGTCGGCGGCCCGGAGGAGTCGGAGGGTCTCGGGCACGAGTTCGAGATGGGAGCCCGACAGAATCGACAGGCCGATCACGTCGACGTCTTCGTCCCGAGCGGCCGCCGCAATCTGCTCCGGCGTGAGTCGGATGCCCTGGTAGACGACTTCCATTCCCGCGTCGCGGGCAGCCACTGCGATCTGCTCGGCGCCGTTGGAGTGACCATCGAGACCAGGCTTGCCGACCAGCATGCGGAGTGGGCCGCCCGACGCGTCGGCGCCGGCCTTGGCCCGGGCTCGGACTGCGAGCATGCCCTCACCCGTGGATGCGGGCACGCCGGAGACGCCGGTCGGCGCCCGGTATTCGCCGAAGACCTCGCGCAGCGCGCCGGCCCACTCGCCCACCGTGCCACCGGCGCGGGCGAGCGCGATCGTCGCCTCCATGAGGTTCTCGTCGGTGGCCGCGACGGCCTGCACGTTGGCGATCGCCGCGGCGACGGCCTCGGCGTCACGGTCCGATCGCCACCGCTCGAGGGCCTCGATCTGTTCGCGTTCTGCCGCCGGATCGAGTTCGAGGATGTGGCTTGCACTTTCGTCGGTGAGTGGTGATGGCTCGGTCTCGGTGAAGCAGTTGACCCCGACGACCTTGCGCGTCCCCGCTTCGATGGCGCGTACCCGCTCGGCGTTGGATTGCACGAGGCGGGCCTTGACGTCGTCGATCATGGCGAACGCACCGCCGCCGTCGAGCACCCAGTCGAGTTCGTGGGTGGCCGCCTCGATCAGTTCGGCAACCTTGCGTTCGACGACCTTGGACCCCTCGAAGAGGTCTTCGTATTCGAGGAGGTCGGATTCGTAGGCGAGGACCTGCTGCATGCGCAGCGACCACTGCTGGTCCCAGGGCCGGGGGAGGCCGAGGGCTTCGTTCCAGCACGGCAGCTGGATCGCCCGGGCCCGAGCGTCGCGGGAGAGGGTGACGCCGAGCATCTCCAGCACGATGCGCTGCACGTTGTTCTCGGGCTGGGCCTCGGTCAACCCCAGCGAGTTGACCTGGACGCCGTACCGGAAGCGGCGGAGCTTCTCGTCGGTCACGCCGTAGCGCTCGAGACAGATGCGATCCCACATCTGGGTGAACGCGCGCATCTTGCACATCTCTTCGACGAAACGGGTCGTGACGTCGATGAAGAACGAGATGCGCCCGACGACCTCAGGGAAGTCGTCCGCGCTCACCTGGCCGGAATCGCGAACGGCGTCGAGCACGCCGATCGCGGTCGCCAGGCCGTAGGCCAACTCCTGCACCGGGGTCGCGCCCGCCTCTTGCAGGTGGTACGGGCAGACGTTGATCGGGTTCCACTTCGGGATGTTGCGCACCGTGTACGTGATGAGGTCGACGGTCAATCGCCGGCTCGGCTCGGGTCCGAAGATGAACGTGCCGCGGGAGAGGTACTCCTTCACGATGTCGTTCTGGCTCGTACCGGAGAGCTGGTCGCGCGGGACCCCTTGCTCGTCGGCGAGTGCGACGTACATCGCGATGAGCCACATGGCCGTCGCGTTGATCGTCATCGACGTGTTCATCTCGCCGAGTGGGATCTGATCGAACAGGGTCCGCATCTCGCCGAGGTGGGGCACCGGCACGCCGACCTTGCCGACCTCGCCCCGCGCGAGCACGTGATCGGGGTCGTATCCGGTCTGGGTGGGCAAGTCGAACGCGACCGAGAGGCCGGTCTGACCCTTCGCCAGGTTCGATCGGTACAACTCGTTCGACGCGCGTGCCGAGGAATGCCCCGAGTACGTACGGATCATCCACGGCCTATCCATTGCCCCTCCGCTCTACTTGCGGTAGTCGAAGAAGCCGAGCTTGGACTTGCGGCCGTAGCGCTCGGCGCTGACCATGCGTCGCAGCAGCGGAGCGGGGGCGTAGTTCGGGTCCTTGAACTCCGTATACAGCGCTTCGAGGATCGCGAGGCTCGTGTCGAGCCCGACGAGGTCGAGCAGTGCGAGCGGGCCCATCGGGAAGTTGCAGCCACCCTGCATGGCGGCGTCGATGTCTTCTTTCGAGGCCACGCCGGCGTCGTAGAGCTTCACGGCGTTGTTGAGGTAGGGGAACAGCAGTGCGTTGACGATGAACCCGGCCTGGTCCTTGACCTCGACCGGCGTCTTGCCACACGCCTCGGCGAACGCGCGCGCCGTCGCGATGGTCTCGTCGCTCGTGGTGATCGCCCGCACGAGTTCGACGAGCGGCATCATCGGCGCCGGGTTGAAGAAGTGAACGCCGCACACCAGCTCGGGTCGCCCGGTCTCCATGGCTATCTCGACCACGGGGAGGGTCGACGTGTTGGTCGCGAGGATGGCGCCGTCCTTGACGATGCGGTCGAGCTCGCTGAAGAGGTGCTTCTTCGTGGGGAGGTCCTCGACGATCGACTCGATGACGAGGTCGCAGTCGCTCAAGGCGTCGAGGTCACTCACGGCGCTGACCCGGCCGAGTACCGCGGTGCGCTCGCCGTCCTCGAGCTTGCCCCGCTCGACCTGCTTGGCGAGCGATTTCTCGAGCCCGGCGACCATTGCGTCTGCAGTGACCTGGGAGCGGCTGCGCAGGACCACCTCGGTGCCGGCCTTGGCCGCGACCTCGGCGATGCCGCGGCCCATGATCCCCGAACCGACGATTCCGACGCGCTTGGTCATAGCTCCCTCTCCCCGGGTGAAAGCGGAAACAGTAGTGACGAGCCGGTCCGTATCGCCAAGGGAGCCCGGCGACACCTCTTCCGCTCGTGGCCCTCCGGGCCGGGCCGCTCGGGCCACGGCCGCGCCAAGGTGTCGGGTCGTTGGCATCCGGGTCGGCCCTCAATGGCGCAGCCTCTAGTCTGCGGCTGATGGCCAGCCGCACCGCTCCCAAAGGAACACTCGCGCTCATCGGCGGAGGGGAGTGGGGCGAGCACCACCAGGCCCTGGATCGTCGTTTGCTGGCGATCAGCGGTGGGACCGAGGTCGTGGTGCTGCCGACCGCGGCGTCCTACGAGCACCCTGAACAGGTCGGGCAGGCGGCCGTCGACCATTTTTCACCGCTCGGCGCAACCGTCACGACGCTGCCGGTCGTCAACCGGCGCGACGCCGAGAACGCCGAGTACGTGGAGGCGGTCGAGCGGGCGACGTTCGTGTATCTGGCCGACGGTTCTCCCATGCACCTGCGGTCGGTGCTCAAGAGCTCGGACCTCTACGAGGCGTTGTTGTCCGCCTACCGCCGGGGTGCGGTCGTCGCGGCCTCCGGTGCCGGCGCCACGGTGCTCTGCGACCCGATGGTCGACCCTCGGGGCGGCGCGTACACCGTCGGCCTGGGATTCGTGACCGGTCTTGCGGTCTTCCCGTACCACGGCACCGCCGCGCGCCACCTGCTCGAACGCTCGATCGAACTCAAGCCGCGCGACGCGATCCTGGTCGGGCTCGACGAAGAAACTGCGCTGGTCCGGGCGCCCGATGCAACGTGGTCGGTCGCGGGTCGCGGACACGCCACGGTGTACGGCGACACCGGGCCGACGACCTACGCCGAAGGGGCAACGGGTCTCGCCCTGCCCTGACCGGCTGCCCTGACCGGCTGCCCTGACCGGCTGC
>JAENVU010000488.1 GCA_016650415.1 Acidimicrobiia bacterium | reverse complement strand
ATGGCCACCACGATCGGCACTTCGGCATTCCGCGCGTGGTTGATCGCCTCGATGGTCTGAGGCATGACACCGTCGTCGGCGGCGACCACGAGCACCGCGACATCGGTCGCGTCGGCCCCGCGCTTGCGCATTGCCGTGAACGCTTCGTGACCCGGTGTGTCGATGAAGGTGATCGCCCGGTCGTTCTTGACGACCTGGTACGCACCGATGTGCTGGGTGATACCGCCGGCTTCACCCTTGACGACATTCGTCGACCGGATGGTGTCGAGCAGTGTGGTTTTTCCGTGGTCGACGTGACCCATCACGGTGATCACCGGGGCGCGAACGGGGAGGTGCTCCTCCTCTTCCTCCTCGTCGTCGTCACCGAGCAGTGCCTGCAGTTCGAGTTCGGCTTCCTGACCCGGCTCGACAAGCAACACTTCCGCGCCGAGATCCTGCGCGATGAGTTCGATCATCTCGTCGGCCATCGACTGTGTGCTCGTGACCATCTCGCCTGCGTCGAACAGGATGCGCACGAGGTCCGCACTGGTTCGGTTCAGCTTCGGAGCGAGTTCCTGGATCGTGATACCGCGCGAGACCAAGATCTCGCCTTCGGGCACCGGAGCGTCGGACGGCGTGAGCTGAGGAGCGCTGGCCGGACCGAGATCTTCCAAACCACGACGCCGCCGCTTCTTGCGGCGGGGCCGCTGCCCGGGACCACCCGGACCACGCCCGCGATTGAACCCGCCGGGGCCACCGCCTCCGGGACCACCACCACCACCGGGACCGCCACGGCCACCGCCGGGACCGCCGCCACCAGGGGCGCCGCCACCACGGTTGAATCCGCCCGGACCGCCGCTGGGCGCGCCGCCACCACGGTTGAATCCGCCCGGACCGCCGCCGGTACGGGGCGGGCCGCCGCCGGGCGCGCCGCGACCGGGAGCGGTGCGCTGACCCGGAGGAGGCGGAATGGCGCGTTGGCCGGGCGGTGGAGGAATCGGCTTGCCCGTCGCGCTCATCAGCGGCGTCGGGGGCGGTGCCGGCTTGTCGCCGAGCGTCGGGGCCGACGGTGGGGCCGACGGTGCCGGGGCTGCCGAGGCGGCCGGCGCGACCGGAGGTTTGGCTTCCGGCGCCGGACGCGGTGCCGGCGGCGGGGCGATGCCGCCCGTCGATCGCACGACGTTGCGCCGCGGGGCCGGGGCCTCGGGTGCTTCGGCGGCGGGAGCCTCGGGAGCGGAAGCGGGAACTGCGGCGGGTGCAACAGCCGCCGGCGCACTCGTCTCGCCCGCGGGAGCGGCAAACGGCGACTCGACCGCGGGAGCGGGCGCGGCCGGTGGCGCATCGTCGCTCGGAGCCTTGGTCTTCGGCTTGGCCTTGGTCTTCGGCTTCGGCTCGGGCTTGGGTTCGTCGACGATTGGCTCGCCGCGCAGGTCGCGACTGTCCGCCAGCCGTCGAACGCGGTCCGCGGACGGATCGTCGATGCTGGACGAGTGACTCTTCACGCCGATCTTGAGTTCGTCGGCGAGGTCGAGCACCACTTGGTTCTCGACGCCCAGTTCCCGAGCGAGCTCGTAGACCCTGATCTTCTTGGTTGCCAAGTCTGTCCTTACCCTCCACCGATCGACGCTCTGCCGACCGGTCGTGCCCCCGCCGGGGGCGCTCCGTACAGTTTCGCACGGAGCTGTTCGATTTCGTGATCTGAGAGTTCGAGCCGCAGGGCCCGGCCAATGGCTCTCCGGGCGATTGCCTGTTCGAAACACTCGACCTGGCCGGCACACAACCATGCGCCCCGACCGGGTGCCGTACGTCCGATCCCGATCGTCATATCGGCGCCGCGGGCGATCCGGACCAGTGAGTCCGGCGAGCCCTGGCGCCGGCAGCCGACGCAGGTCCGAACCGGCTCAACTCTCCGCGCTGGTCTCCTCCTCGGCCGCGACGCCGTCACCGGCATCATCGTTCGACGCTTCGGCAGGAGCCGCCGCGTCAGGTGCGTCAGGTGCGTCGGACGCCGCAGGCGCGTCGGGCGCGGGAGCCGCGTCGGACGCCGCAGGCGCGTCAGGCGCGGCAGATGCGTCGGACGCAGCAGGCGGGTCGGGCGCGTCAACCGCGGCCTCAGCCGTCGGCGCCTCGGCGGCAGCCACTGCACCATCGGGTGATGCGTAGCCGGCCTCGGCAGCCGAAATCGCGTCGCCGCCCTCGGCCGGTTGCCACACCAGTTCGCCGCCTTCGCCTT
>JAENVU010000487.1 GCA_016650415.1 Acidimicrobiia bacterium | reverse complement strand
CGCAATCGCCTGGACCACCTTCGACTGGCCGAATCTCTGGGGTCCGCGCGCGGGCGCCGGGCTTGTCGGTTTCTCGTTCGCCGGTTCGGCCATGATCCTCTGGGCATTCTGGGATGCGGGGCGTCGGAGCCGATCGATCGCAGAGGCCGAAGGGTGACGATCGGGATCGTCACGGATTCGAACGCGCAGCTGCCGGTGGAACTCCGCGACCGGTTCGCGGTCCACGTGGTGCCGCTCGTGATCGTGATCGACGGACGGGAGTATCGGGAAGGGATCGACCTGACGGCCGAGGAGTTCTACGCACACCTTCAGGCCGGCGGAACCGTTTCGACCGCGGCGCCCGCCCCGGGCGAGGTGCTTGCCGTGTACGAGGCGGCGATCGACGCGGGCGCGTCCGAGATCCTGTCGGTCCACGTCGGGTCGAACACCTCAGGCACCTGCAACGCGGTTCGACTCGCGGCCCAGGCGGCCATGGTGCCGGTTGACATCGTCGATACCGGGACCGCGTCATTCGCGATCGCGGGTTGTGTATGGGCCGCCGCCGATGCGCTCGCCGACGGTGCCGACATTGGGACGGCGGCGGCCGCGGCACGCGCGACCGCGTCGACGGTGGGCAACGTCTTTGTCGTGGGTGCGTTGGATCTGGCCCGGCGCGGCGGCCGCTTGGGTTCGTCGGCGAGCGAGGTCGACGGAATTCCGGTGCTCGCGTTCGAACAGGGCGAGATGAACGTGGTCGGCCGCGCGGTCGACGTCGCGGGTGCAGTTGGCGCGATGACGGACTACGTCGTCGGCGAAGCGCGTCACCGGCACCTTCGAGTCGGGGTCGGGGACGCGCGCTCGCCGGATGTGGCGGCCGCATTGGCCGATGCGTTGCGCGCCCGTTCCGAGGTCGTCGAACTCGTGCACTACGCAATCGGCCCGTCAGTGGGCGCCCACACGGGTGCGGGAACCGTCGGCGCCTGCTTCTTCTGAGGGTCCGGTACGCGATCGAGCCGGCGAAGGGAGAGTCCCCTCGCCGGCTCGACCGGGAGTACTGACGGGATCGAGTCGCGATCCCGGCGGGTGATCAGTCGTTGCAGCCGGTGTTGACGAACTGCTGGGACAGACCTTGTGGGTTGGTCGTACAGATTTCAGTCTGCACCGCATCGCTCACCCGGGCCCAGCTGTCGCCGTCGGGCTGCAGGATGTACGCGAAGTCGACCTCGCCCGTTGCGTCGCCGGCCGCGAAGCCGCCCTCACAGATGGGGGTGTCGGTCGCACGGTTCCCGGCGCCGAGCGCGGCGGTCGCTTCCTCCACGGTGGGGCACGACGGTGTCGATGCCGCGGTGGTCGTCGACGTCGCTGCCGCCTTCTTGGCGTCGCTCTTCGCCGAGGAGCTCGACGAGCACGCGGCGAACGAAAGTGCCGCGACTCCGACGAGTGCAAGACGTGCCGCGGTACGGGTGATGGTCATGGGTGTCCCTTGGGGAGATGGAATGTCTGTGCAACCATCGAGCGGTTCACCCACCGACTTGAGTGTGGCTTTGACCTACTTCGAGCGGAAGAAGGTGGTGTCCGGACCCTCGGGCACGGTCCCGATCGCGTCGACGGCCTGCGCCGCGCCGAGCGGGACGAAGGTTGCCCGCGCCCGGGCCCGGGTCGTCCCGCCCGCGCCGGTCACGATGGCCGAGGCCTCGATCGCATCGGGCTCGACCTGATCGATCCGGGCCTCGACGCGGTAGGTGGAGCCGACCTTGATCGGCCGGTCGAACGTGGTGGAGGTCGTGTGGGTGACCGCCCATTGACCGGCCACTGCGATCGCGGCCCAGGCCATGGCCTCGTCGAGCACGGTGAGCGTGATCCCGCCGTGGAGATAGGCGGGCGCACCCGAGAACCGACCGTCGAGGTTGAACTCGGCGAACACGATGCCGGCGTCGGTGTCGTGAAAGAACGGAATGCGGAGCCCGGTGTCGTTCGTGGGCTCACACGCGTAGCAGTTGCTCGCGAATCCCCAGCGTTCGTTGGTCAGGGCGAGGACGCTCATCGGTGGAACCTATCCGGGCATCGGTCGGCTCACGCCGCGGGCGGAGCCCTCGTCAGCCGCGAATGACCAGCCCGCGCGGCGTGTCCCGCGCGCCGACCCCGCGAATGGCCTCCGCGAGCGGATGCTCGCGAACGGCCTGGCCGTCGATCTGGGTGACCTCGATCTGGCGTACCCGGCCGTCCTTGACGAGGAGGGCCAACCCCGCGACCCACCGGTCCGAGTCGGTGAACGTGGTGACAGTCCGGCCGCCGCGCTCGACAAAACCGTGCAGGGCCCCGTCGACGGTCACGACGTACGCGCCGGCGGCGCGACTCGGTCGCCCGGCCGATTCCGGCCACGACAGCGCCGCGCCGTAGGGCTGGGCCGGGTCGGTCGCCGCGAGCACGCGTACTTCCGGGTCGGTCGCAGGTGATCGATACGCGCGGAGTCGATCCACGGCGCCGGGCAACGCGAACTGGGCGGCGCCGAGGCCGGCGACGAAGTAGCCCCGCCGGACCTGGCCTCGTTCTTCCAATGCCCGCAGCACCGGGTACACCGCGGCGTACCCACCGACGATGCCTTCGGCGCGGACGGCCTCGCGGGTCACGATTCCGTACCGGTCGAGCAGCTGGGTCGCGAGGGCGTGGAGTCGGAGGGTGGGTTGCGGGTCGGGCCGGGCCGCGGTCACGAGGGACCAGCGACCGGCTGCGGCCGGTGGCCCGAGGCGGCGGAGGCTCCCCGGCCGAGGCCGTCCGCCCGCGCGACCGCGATGTTTGGCCCGGCTGAGTTGCGCTCGCAACGGAGCGAGGCTGTCGTTGGTCACCGCGCCCGCCCACACGAGATCCCACAGCGCCGCCAGCACCTCGGGTTCGGGTTGGTTGCCGGTCGCACCGAGGAGTTCGGACCAGAACGATGCGCCGCGCGCGGCGAGATGGTCGGCGATGGCGTCGTGGATCGGGCCCGTCGGTCGGTCGAGGGGTGTCGGCAGCACCAGGTGGGCGCGGTCCCGAAACGCGAGCGCGATCCGACCGTCACGCGGACCGATCGGTCCGGCGCCGACCCAGACGAGATCCCCGCTGCTCAGGAGTTCGTCGAGCTGATCCGGCCGGTATCCCGTGACGCGAGCGGGGAGCACGTCGAGCTCGAGGGTCGACGCCGGGACCGCGACGCCCTGGAGTTGGGTGATGACCTCGAGGAGCGCGTCGGCCGCGTGGGGAGGTGCGTCGAGCCCTTGCCAGGCCGGCAAGAACCGAGCGAAGACCTCGGTGTCGACGGGCTCGACCTCGTGGCGGAGCTTCGCGAGGCTGCGGCGGCGCAGCCGGCGCAAGACCGCGGTGTCACACCATTCGCGTTCGGTGCCGTCAGGGCGAAACTCGCCGCGTACCAATCGTTCGGCGTGCTCCAGCGCACGGAGTTCGGGGTCGACCCGGTCGGTCGGGATGCCGAATCGCGCCGCGGCTTCGACCGTACGGAACGGACCGTGCGTGCGGGCGAACCGAGCGAGGATCTCACGGATGGGTTCCGGAGTGGAATCGGTAAAGGCCATCGGCAGCCCGGCAGGCAGGGCACAGCCGAACGCATCGCGGTATCGGGCGGCGTCCTCGGCCGCGATGACACGGGGTTCTCCCACGAGTTGGACGTCGATCGCACGCCGGTCACGGCGCAGCTCGTCGAGCAGCGCGGTGGCGTCCACGCCGTCGGCCAGGCGAGCGGCGAACTCCGCCGCACTGAGGTCACCGAGATCGGCGAGCAGGTCGTGCGCATCGTCGCTCGTGCGAATGCGCTCGCGACGCTCGGGGGTGAGGCGCTGGAGTTCGAGTTCGAGTTCCGCGAGGGCGTCGGCGTCGAGCAGCTCACGGAGCTCCTCGGTACCCAGGAGCTCCCGCAGGAGGTCGCGGTCGAGGGTCAGCGCGGCGGCGCGACGTTCGGCGAGCGGCGCATCGCCCTCGTACATGAACGTGGCGATCCATGCGTACAACAACGACTGCGCGAACGGCGACGCCTTCCGGGTGTCGACGGTGACCATCCGCACCTTGCGGGATCGCAGATCGCGGAGCAGTTCGATCAGGGAGGGCAGGTCGAAGACATCCTGCAGACACTCGCGGGTGGTTTCGAGAATGATCGGAAACGTCGGATGACTCGAGGCGACTTCCAGCAGCCCCGCGGCCCGTTGGCGTTGCTGCCACAGCGGGGTGCGTTCGCCGGGCCGCCGCCGGGGCAACAAGAGGGCGCGCGCCGCGGCCTCGCGGAACCGGGCGCTGAACAGCGACGAGCCCGGAAGTGCGTTGATGACCAGGTCCTCGATGGCGTCGGGGTCGAGGGCGAGGTCCTCGATCGGGAATCGCTCGACCGCATCCGGGAGCCGGAGCACGATCCCGTCGTCGCTCCACAGCACTTGGACGTCGGTGCCGAGCCGCTCGGCGAGTGTGGCGCGCAAGGCCATGCCCCACGGTGCGTGGACGCGCGCGCCGAACGGGCTCAGGATGCACACCCGCCAGTCGCCCAACTCGTCCGGGAACCGTTCGACCACGATGGTGCGATCGTCGGGGATGGCGCCGGTCGCGTCGCTCTGCTCGGCGAGGTACGCGACGAGATTGGTAGCCGCGAGTTCGTCGAGCGCAGTGGTCTCGCGCAGATACGCGATCGCCTCGGCGTCGGGCCGGGCCCGCAGCTCGCGGGTGAACGCGCCGATGGCGCGGCCGAGCTCGATCGGACGCCCCGGCTGATCGCCGTGCCAGAACGGCATGCGACCCGGTTCCCCGGGCGCGGGGAGCACGATGACCCGGTCGTGGGTGATCTGATCGATCCGCCACGTGCTCGCGCCCAGCACGAAGGTCTCGCCGGGCCGGCTTTCGTAGACCATCTCCTCGTCGAGTTCGCCGACGCGGGTGCCCTCGGGGAGGAAGACGCCGAACAGGCCGCGGTCGGGGATCGTGCCGCTGTTGGTGATGGCGATGCGACCGGCGCCGTCGCGCGCCCGGACGGTGCCGGCCACGCGATCCCACACGATGCGCGGTCGGAGACCGGCGAACTCGTCGGACGGATAGCGGCCGGCGAGGAGGTCGAGAACCGCGGTGAACGCCTCGTCGCCGAGTTCGGAGAAGTTCGCGGTGCGCCGGACGAGCGCCGCGAGTTCGTCGACGTTCCATTCGTCGACCGCGCTCATGGCGACGATCTGCTGCGCGAGCACGTCGAGCGGGTTGCGGATGATGTGGGTGGATTCGATCGAACCGGTCCGCATGCGGTCGACGACGACCGCGACTTCCAGGAGATCGCCCCGGTATTTGGGGAAGATCTTTCCGGTGCTCGGCTCGCCGACTTGATGGCCGGCGCGACCGATGCGCTGCAATCCGCGGCTGACCGCGCCGGGTGATTCGACCTGGATGACGAGATCGACTGTTCCCATGTCGATCCCGAGTTCGAGGCTGCTCGTCGCGACGAGCGCCCGCAGGCGGCCGGTCTTCAGTTCGTCTTCGACGAGCAGGCGCTGTTCCCGGGCGAGGGATCCGTGATGGGCTTTGACCAGTTCCTCGCCGGCCAGTTCGTTGAGTCGGGCGGCGAGCCGTTCCGCGAGCCGGCGGGCGTTGCAGAAGATCAGCGTGGTGTGGTGGGCCCGGATCAGATCGAGGATGCGGGGGTGGACGTGGGGCCAGATGCTGGCCCGGGCCTCGCCGTCGAGTGGTCCCGACGGCGGGTCGTCCATGCGCGCGCCGAGCGCACCCATGTCTTCGATGGGCACGATCACTTCGAGATCGAGTTCCTTGCGGGTCCCGGCGTCCACCACCGTCACGGGTCGGAGCGCACCGTCGGACCGGCCGCCGAGGAAGCGGGCGATCTCGTCGAGCGGTCGTTGGGTCGCGGACAGCCCGATCCGCTGGGGCGGTTCCTTCGTGATCGCCTCGAGCCGTTCGAGCGACAACGCCAGGTGCGCGCCGCGCTTGGTGCCCGCCACCGCATGGATCTCGTCGACGATCACGTAGCGGACATCGCGCAAGGTCTCGCGGGCACCGGAGGTCAGCATCAGGTAGAGGGATTCGGGAGTGGTGATGAGGATGTCGGGCGGGTGGCGGCGCAGCGCGGAGCGTTCCCGGGCCGGGGTGTCGCCGGTGCGGATGCCGACGGTCGG
>JAENVU010000486.1 GCA_016650415.1 Acidimicrobiia bacterium | reverse complement strand
GACCTCTTCGAGTCCTACGAGGTCACGCTCGTCGCGTCCATCATCCTCGGTGTCGCGGCGTTCCAGTCCATCGGTGCCAACCCGGCGCTCGGGCTCGTGTTCCCGCTCGCGGCTCGGGCCATCGGAGTGCTCGCATCCATCGTCGGTGTGTTCGCGGTGCGGGCGACCGACAAGGACAAGTCGGCGATGGCGCCGATCAACCGCGGCTTCCTGACCGCCGGAATCCTGACGGTCGTCGGAACCGCCATCGTGGCCTTCGGGTACGTCGGCAACGACTACTTCAACGCCGGCTGGCGCTGCTTCGGCGCTGTGGTTGCCGGTTTGGTGCTCGCCCAGGGCCTCAGCCGGCTGACCGAGTACTTCACCTCGACCGAGACGTCGCCGGTGCGGGAGATCGCCGAGGCGTCGCGCACCGGCCCGGCGACCGTTGTGCTGTCGGGGATCAGCTCGGGTCTCGAGTCGAGCGTGTACGCCATCATCGCGATCTGCGCGGCACTCGGCCTGGCCATCGCCATGGGCGGCGGCAACATCCAGTTCACCTTCTACCTGGTGGCGCTCACCGGTATGGGCATGTTGGCCACGACCGGTGTCGTCGTCTCTGAAGACACGTTCGGCCCCGTCGCCGACAACGCGGCCGGCATCGCCGAGATGTCCGGCGAGTTCGAGGGTGAGCCCCAGCGGATCATGGTGAGTCTCGACGCGGTCGGGAACACGACCAAGGCGGTCACCAAGGGCTTCGCCATCGGTTCGGCGGTCATCGCCTCCGTCGCGCTGTTCGCTTCTTTCATCGAGACCATCGGCCAAGAGCTCGACCTCGGAACCGGTTCGAAGATCTTCAAGTCGCTCGCCACCCAAATGAATGTCGCGGATCCGAAGACCTTCATCGGTCTGCTCATCGGTGGTTCCGTGGCCTTCCTGTTCTCGGCGCTCGCGATTCGCGCGGTGAGCCGGACTGCCGGTGTGGTGGTGCAGGAAGTGCGAAGCCAGTTCGCCGATGGCGGGATCATGGCCGGGACGAAGAAGCCCGACTACGGACCGGTCATCGACATCTGCACCGCCGCGTCGCTGCGGGAGCTCGCCACGCCGGCGCTGCTCGCGGTGCTGACGCCGGTCATCGTCGGCTTCGGCATCAACTACTTCGCGCTCGGCGCCTTCCTCGCCGGTGTGATCCTGACCGGCCAGCTCATGGCCAACTTCCTCTCCAACTCCGGTGGCGCGTGGGACAACGCGAAGAAGTACATCGAAGATGGCCACGAGGGTGGCAAGGGTTCGGAGGCGCACACGGCAGCCGTGATCGGTGACACCGTCGGCGACCCGTTCAAGGACACCGCCGGACCGGCGTTGAACCCGCTGATCAAGGTGATGAACCTCGTGTCGTTGCTGATCCTGCCGGCGATCATCTCGTTGCGTGACAACGACATCCGGTACGTCATCGCCGGTGCGGCCACGCTGGTGCTGATCGGTGCCGTGATGTTCAGCAAGCGCAAGGGCGCCTCGATCGGCGGCGACGAGGTCAACGCGCCGGCCGCGACCGCCGTGTAGCTCAGCCTCGACTCGGCACTACCACCGCCCCGCAGCTCAGCTGCGGGGCGGTTCGTCTCTCACGACCGTTGCTTCTTCTTGTGCTTGCGGTACTCGAGGAACGGTGGGATGAGCGACAGCAGGATGACGACGCCGATGATCGGGAGCAGGTACTTGTCGATGTTGTCGGCACCGATCTGTTCGCCGAGGAAGTAGCCGAGGAGGGTGACCCCGACGGCCCAGAGGAACCCACCGGCGACGTTGAACATGAGGAACGTGCGATACGGCATGGTCCCGACCCCGGCGAGGATCGGCGCGAATGTGCGGACGACGGGAACGAAGCGGGCCATGAGGATCGTCTTGGCGCCGTGCTCCTCGAAGTACTCGTTGGCCCGTTCGACGTGCTCCTGCTTGAAGAGCCGTGAGTTCGGTCGGTTGAAGATCGACGGACCGACTCGCTTGCCGAACGCGTAGCCCACCTGGTCGCCGGCCACTGCGGCGACGAAGCAGCCGACCAGGATCACCCAGATGTTGAGTCGTCCGCTGGACGCGAAGAGACCGGCGGTGAAGAGCAGCGAGTCTCCGGGGAGAAAGAACCCGATCAGCAGGCCCGACTCGGCAAAAATTATGACGAAAAGCCCAATTGTGCCGAATGATCGAAGCAGCTGCTGAGGGTCGATGGAGTCCGTGATTGACGCGAGCATCGGGGCACACTAGAGCGAGGATCCGGGCCAACTGGGTCCATCGGGCGCTACGTTCAGCCCGTCCCTTGTCCCATTCACAGAAAATCTGGCCGTGTCCAAGTCGCTGGTGATCGTGGAATCCAAGACCAAAGCCGACACGATTGGTCGCTTTCTGGGCGACGATTTCACGGTGTTGGCGAGCTTCGGCCACGTCCGTGACCTGCCCCGCAAAGGTCTGGGGGTGGACGTCGACGACCACTTC
>JAENVU010000485.1 GCA_016650415.1 Acidimicrobiia bacterium | reverse complement strand
GAACCCGCAGCCCGGGCGAACGGTCGACGTCGCACACCGAGACTTGACCTGTCGCACCGGCGGCAACTGGAGGCATCACCATGGCGGACAACAGCATCACGATCGTCGGGAATCTCACCCGCGACCCGGAGATTCGTTACACGGCATCCGGCCAGGCCAACGCCCGGCTCGGTGTCGCAGTGAGTCGCCGGTGGCAGAACCGTCAGACCCAGGAGTGGGAGGAGCGCACCAGCTTCTTCAACGTGATTGCTTGGGGTGACATGGCGGAGAACATCAGCGACACCCTCGCCAAGGGCACGCGCATCATCGTGAACGGCCGCCTCGAGCAGCGCTCGTGGGAGACCGACCAGGGAGAGAAGCGCAGCGTGGTCGAGGTCGTCGCCGATGAGATCGGCCCGAGCCTGCGGTGGGCGACTGCCGAGGTGAAGCGCTCCGAACGCCGTGGCGGCGGGGGCGCTCCTGCAGGTGGTGGCGATGGCGGCAGTAGCGGTGGCCGTCCGCAAAGCGGATCGGGTGCATCGGGTGGTTCCGGTGGTTCCGGTGGTTCCGGTGGTTCGAGTGGTGCGCCTGCCGGTGGTGGCGGCGACTACGGATTCGACGAAGAGCCCTTCTAGGGCGAGAGGAACGGAAGCGTTATGGCACGAGACCGGGACCGGCGAAACAGCAAGAGCCCTGCCAACGATCGGCGGCGAGTCCAGAAGAAGAAGGTGTCGATCCTCACGCAGGACAAGATCGACTGGGTCGACTACAAGGACGTGAACCTGCTGCGCCGGTTCATGTCGGAGCGGGCCAAGATCCGGGCTCGGCGCGTCACGGGGAACAACACCCAGCAGCAGCGCGAGGTCGCCAAGGCGATCCGTATCGCTCGCGAGATGGCGTTGCTGCCGTACAGCGTCCGCCAGGTCACGCAGCGGAGCCGCAGTGGCCGCCGCGACCGGGACCGTCTGGACCCGACCGCGCCGATGCCGACCCCGGACGCGCCGCCGCCGACCGTGGGCGAAGACGAGGGCGAGCTGCCCGAGGGTGTGACGATGGAGACCGGCGACACGACCGCGACCGAGATGGAAGCGGTGTCGGTGGACTCGGGTGCCGAGGAGACGAGCGAATGAAGATTGTTCTGCGCGCCGACGTTGACACGTTGGGCAAGAAGGGCGACCTCCTCGAGGTCGCACCCGGGTACGCCCGGAACTATCTGGTGCCGCGCGGCCTGGCGATCTTCGCGACCAAGGGTGTCGAGAAGCAGGCGGCCGCGATGCGTCGCAGCCGCGATGTACGCGACACCCGTGAACGCGAGACGGCCCAGACCCTCGCCGCGAAGCTCGCATCGTCCCCGGTCCAGGTGGGCGCTCGTGCCGGTGAGGGCGGGAAGCTGTTCGGCTCGGTGACTGCGTCCGATATCGCCGACGCGATCGAGGCTGGGAGTGGTGTCGCGATCGACCGGCGCAAGATCAGCCTGGCCGAGCCGTTGAAGGCACTGGGTCCGGCCGAGGTCGAGATCACCTTGCACACCGACGTCAAGGTGGCGGTCATGATCGAGGTCGTCGCCAGCTAGTCGGTCAGAGACGATTCGACGATGCGGCCCGCCCTTGCCGGCGGGCCGTTTCGCGTCCGGTGTCCCTGGGGACGGGCGCGGCGCCGGGCCATGAGTACCGGGTTCCGAGGGTCCGCGGTGTTGGTCGCACCCGTGACGCACAATGGTCATTGTCCACAGCCTTGTGGATGAACCAGGCCCACTATCCCCAGGTAATTCACACAACTATCGGTGGTTGTCCACTTCCAACCCACAGGGTCGGGGTGTGATGATCCCCCGGGGTCGTTTCGGGGGTTGGAGAAGGTGACGAGTGGTTCAGTCGAGTGAGATCGCCGTGCGGCCGAGCGGGCCGAGCGGCCGCATTCCGCCGCACAACCTGGAAGCCGAGGAGTCCCTGCTCGGCGCGATGCTCATTTCCCGGGATGCGATCACTGCTGCGGTGGAAGCTCGCGTCGACTCGGGCGACTTCTACAAGCCTGCCCATGGCCACGTGTTCGACGCGATCTGGTCGCTGTACGAACAGGGTGAACCTGTCGATCCGGTGACCGTCGCCGAAGAGTTGCGGCGGGCCAACCTGCTCGAGAATCTCGGAGGCAAGGGACTACTGCTTGCGCTCCAGGCCTCCACGCCGGCGTCGGCGAACGCCGGGCACTACGCCCGGATCGTCGGTGATCTGGCGCTGTTGCGTCGGCTCATCAGTGTCTCGGGTGAGATCGCCGAGAGCGCGTACGGTCAGCCCGACGATGTCACCGAGACGATCGACCGCGCCGAGGCCATGGTGTTCGAGGTCGCGGAGAAGCGGATCTCGGAGTCGTTGGTGCGATTGTTCGATTCGGTCACCGAGACCGTCGATCAGCTCGAGCACCTCTACGGCGAAGAAGGCGCGATCACCGGAGTCCCGACGGGCTACACCGATCTCGACCGCCAACTGCTCGGCCTCCAACCATCGACCCTCGTGATCGTCGCGGCGCGTCCCGGTGCCGGGAAGACCGCGTTCATGCTCGGTGCCGCGGCCAACGTCGCGATGGAAAGTCGCCGGCCGGTGCTGTTCTTCTCCATGGAAATGGGTTCGGTCGAACTCACCAAGCGCATGCTCTCGTCGGAGGCCCGGGTCGACGCCCGCAAGCTCCAGACCGGGAATCTCACCGACGCCGACTGGAGCCGGCTGAACCCGGCGATCAGCCATCTCGGCGAAGCGCCGCTCTTCATCGACGACAACGCCCATTGCACCGTCATGGAAATGCGCGCCAAGGCTCGCCGGATCAAGGCCCGGTACGGCGATCTCGGCCTGGTCGTCGTCGACTACCTCCAGCTGATGAGCTCACCCCGGCGATCCGAAAACCGCCAGGTCGAGGTGTCGGAACTCTCCCGCGGTCTCAAGATCCTCGCCCGCGAACTGGAATGTCCCGTGATGGTGGGCTCGCAGCTCAACCGACAACTCGAATACCGCCAGGACAAACGCCCGATGCTCGCCGACCTGCGTGAATCCGGATCGATCGAGCAAGACGCCGACGTCGTGCTCTTCCTCTACCGCGACGATGTCTACAACCCCGAGTCCGAACAGCGCGGGGTCGCCGAGGTCATCATCGGCAAGCACCGAAACGGACCGACCGGCACGGCTCGCCTCGCCTTCCTCGACCACATCGTCAAGTTCGCCAACATGGCCCCCGCGAACTCCACACCCTGAGGCCCCGGGGGGTCGGTGTGCCGGGCTGATCAATCCGTCCGTGACGGGCGGGACCAGTCGCGGTTGGGTTCGCGTGGGGGCATGACGAAGCCGGGCGCGGGACGCCAGCCGGAGTCGCGCAGATCCTCGTTGACGTGCGCCATGTTGAGGAGGTCCTCCTCGTAGGAGAACTTTCCGTTGCCCGCATACACGAGCGTGGAATATCCCGATTGACAGTACGGCGAGCCGTCCGCGCGAGTGCCGGGCGTGATCTGGCTCCACTTGATCACCACGGTGTCGCCTTCGATGGCGACGTACTCGACGGGGAAGGTCCAGTCTTCGAGGCCGCGCATCGACTCGTCGAGGAACGTGCGGAGTTCGTCGATTCCCTCGACCCGACCCCAGGCGGGATCGATGTAGACGCAATCGTCGGTGAAGAACTCCGCGATGCCGCCCCAGCCCTTCTCCTCGCCGGCATCGATGCGGCGCCGTAGATCCTGATACCGACCGAGGGTCGCTTCGATCTCATCGCGGGCGTAGGGCATGGTGAACTCCTTGGGTCAGAAGAGTCGGAGACGGGGATTGTCGTGGGTCCGCAGATCGTCGAGGTCGATCTCGACGCACTCGATGTTGCGCGCCTCGGCGTAGACGCGGGCTTGGGGCTTGATCCTGGTGGCGACGAACATGCCGCGCGTCGGTGCGAGTCTCGTGTCGAGATCGAGCCGCTCCTGGTAGCGGATCAACTGGTCCACGCCCGCGATCTCACCGATCCGCTTGACCTCGACCGCGACGGCCCGGCCGTCACCGTCACGACACAGGAAGTCGATCGGGCCGATGTCGGTCGGATACTCACGGCGGACGAGCGTGAGGTCATCGCGGAGCGCCTGGACCCGCATCTCGATCAGGGCCTGGAGCTCGGCTTCGACGCCGTCCTTCTCCAATCCGGGATCGACGCCGAGGTCGACGTGATGTTCGTGAAAGATCTCGAGGAGTTCGACGACGAGCTTCTCCCCCTTCGGACTCTCCGCGGTGATCGTGGTGTCGGTGCTGCGAATCGTGCACGGCGGGCTCATCCAGTTGAGCGGCTTGTACGCGCGGGAATCGGAATGCACCGCGAGCGAGCCGTCGGCCTTCAGCACGATGAGGCGGGTTGCCTCCGACAAGCGGGCGG
>JAENVU010000484.1 GCA_016650415.1 Acidimicrobiia bacterium | reverse complement strand
TCGTCGAGCCACTCGCAGCGACCGACGACCATCACGCTCCACCCTGCGTTTCGGTCAGGTTCGACGGCGTCGACCTCGAAGGCCACGACGGCCCCGGACAGCGCGGCCGTGAGCTTCGTGCCCGGCGCACTCCGAAACACGATGTCATCACCGAGGAGCACGTAGTTCACTGGCAGGATCGCCGGGAGCGTCTCAAGGCTTACGCCGACGCGGCCGAGCTGCTCGGTGGACAGCAAGCGTAGGCATTCGGCAGGTGAGAGAACTTCGAGGCCATCCAGCTCCATAGCGTGTGAGGATCGCCCGCGGTCCGTGGTCGAGCCAGGGTCGAAGGTCCCGCGACATCATCGACTTCGAGCTCGGTCTTCACGACCAGAACTGATCGAAGTGGTACGTGTCGCCGTGGTAGACGGTGACCTCGGTGATCTTGCCCTGATGGATTTCGAACTCGATGGCACTGGCCATGTCGAGTTGACGGTCGCCGCGTCGAGCCGTCTCCTCTTGGATCGCGACCGCTCGTTCGGCGTTCACGAGTAGATCGACCATCTCCAAGGAGAACGAGTTGTCGCTGCGTTCTTGAAGTTCCCGGAGCAACGACAGCACGCCCTTGGGTTCCTTGTGGTCGCCCGCGAACGGGCCTCGCCCTGGCTCGTGCCACACAACATCGTGGGCCATGAACTCTCTCAAGCTCTCCAGGTCGCCGGTCGCAAATGCCTCGTAGCAGTGTCGGATCAGTCGTGCGTTGGGATGCTCCATCATCGCTTGCCTCCTCGGTCATGTCCTCCGGACTTCGCTGATCAGATGCCGTTCGCCCTCGGTGCTCGGAGCCGACAGCAAACGCCGGCCATCGGTCGCATCCTCCGTTTTGACGGGTCGACGAGCGAGCAGGTGCACGGCGAAGCGTGCCGTCGGGCGCACTCGAACGCCCAGAAACCCACCCGGTTGTATCCCCCAGTCGCGCACGTCGAAGCCATTGCCTCCATCGACAACGATCGAATCGGCGCTGACGGCTCGCGCCACGAGGTCACCGTCGACATCATGTGCCGCGCCGTGAAACGCGAGACGCCACGTGACGTGATGGACTCCGGCACCCAGCGGAACCGCGGTCACGAGCTCGGCCGACACGAGCGGATAATGCTCAGCATCGAAACGACGCCGACCCTCCCAGTCATAGAGCGCATTGCCCGAATGCAGCGAACCTACCGGCACCTCGACACGACACAACGGTCCCACGACCGCGAGAACCACACCACCCGGCGTGATCTCGGCATCCAAGCGCCCGCCAACATCGCCAGTAGACATCTCGACCGTCTGCAGAGTCGTGCTCACACTCACGAGCACTTCCGACTCTCCCGGAACAAGATCGAAACGCACCATCACCCACCCCCAGCTGGCGGGGCGAAACACTCATTATCATGATGCCGACGCGAACCGAGGATCACAAGAGGCCTTCGTCACATCCCGCATCGACACCCGGGCGCGACAATCTCCCGGTGGCCCTCGTCCGCTGACCGCGACGATGCGCCAATGCGGCAGAGCCCACGCCGCAGACTTGGTCAGTCACTCGTCGAGGGTTTGGGGGTCTCGGTGTTCTCCGAGGCGCGCGGCGGGAGCTTTGCCGGAGTCGATGTGGTCGTAGGTCCAGTCCGGTTGCTTTTCCGCGTGGTGCTCGTCGAGCTGCTCGCGCCCATCGACAATGTCGACAAGCTCGGCAACAAGGTGAGGCACCGTCGGGGTTGCTCGCCCATCGAGGTGCGAATTGATCGCTTCGGGGAACTGGTCGAAGAGGCTCGTGGCGACGACCTGTTGTTGGGTCCCCAGCGAACACCGCGCGCCGTCAGCGACGGTCGCGATCCGGGCTCGCAACTCCTCCAGGCCGTAGGTGTTGGATGTCCCTCGCGTGAGTCCATCGAGCAGCTCGGCGATACGGAGACCGTCGAGCTTGCATGGTGAGCACTGCCCGCAGGATTCGACTGCCAGGAAACGGGATACTCCGGCCGCGACCGCGACGAGATCGTCACTGTCGTCGAAGACGACAAAGCCCGCAGAGCCGAGGCCACTCCCGATCGCGGCGAGCGCTTCGTAACTCGCGGGAGTGTCAAGCGCGGTGGCGTCGATGAACGCGTTCGAGACGCCGGGAAGCACGGCGGTGATCTGGCGGCCGGGTCGGGCACCGCCGCCGATCGTGTCGATGATGTCGCGCAGAGGAGTGCCGATCATGACTTCTCCGACGCCACTGCGACGGGTGGAGCCGGTCACGGTACAGACGATCGTTCCGGGCGAGTCGGGGGTTCCCTCGGTCCGAAACCACTCGGCACCGCGACTGAGGATGTGCGCAACGTTGGCGAGCGTCTCGACATTGTCGACGAGCGTTGGCGGGGCCTCGGTGTCGTCGCCGGCGCCCGCCATCTCGACGTGGGCGGAAAGACCGCTCGCCGTGTTGAGATCAGCGGCTGACTCCACGACCTCGTCAACGCCGCGTCGGTACGGCGGCGCGATGCGAGGGAACGGATAACGGCCATCGACGCACTCCATCAAGGCCGTCTCTTCGCCGTATAAATACTCGTTCGGACCTTCGAAGACCGAGATGGTGACCCCGTCGCACCAACCAGCCTCTTCGATTTCGCCGATGGCCGCCCTGACCCGATCGACGTCGACTGAAAACGAATGCTTCGTGGCGACGATGACTTGGTCAGCGTCGACGGCGCG
>JAENVU010000483.1 GCA_016650415.1 Acidimicrobiia bacterium | reverse complement strand
TCGACCACCTCGCGGGGAAATGCGGTCGGCGAGGCCCACAGCCGGTGGCCGTACATGCCGGCGATGTATGCCCGCCGCCGACTCGGGGTGTCGAGTTCCGCGGCCAGTGCGTCCGCGTCGGTGGCCTGGCGAACGAAGTAGTCGGTGGTCGCCCGATTGGCGAAGTCGTCGGCGGGGATCCCGGCGGCCTCGTACTCGCCGTTGCGCAGGACCGGCGTCAGCGTGTTGAAGAAGCAGAGCTTCGGTACGAAGCCCGGGTAGCGCAGCGAGAGGTCGTACACGATCGGGCCGCCCGCGTCGCCGGCGGCCGCGAAGCAGGAGTCGTGGCCGAGTTCGTCATGGACGAGTGCGTACATGTCGAAGGAGAACGCGGCGACGTCGTAGAACCCGTCGGGGGCCAGATCACTGTCGCCGAAGCCGCGCAGGTCGGGCGCGATGACCTCGAAGCCCGCGGCCACGAGCGGCTCGATGTTGCGCCACCAGATGCGACGCGTCTCCGGCCAACCGTGCACGAGGAGGAGCGGCACGCCGCCGATACCTTCACGCAGGTACGCGAGAGTCGCGCCGGTCGAGAGCGCCGCCCGATGGGTCGCGAACCGTCGGGGGTCCACCTCGGCGGCGGAATCAGCATCAGTCATTTCGGGAGTCTGGCATGAGCGAAGCGGAGTGCATCCGAGCGTCAGCCGAGAGCGCAGCGGAGCGTGGCCCAGCGGCCCGCCCCGCAGGGGCAGGAGCGGAATCATGAGCGAAGCGGAGTACGAAGCGGTCATGGGGTTGGAGGTCCACGTCGAGTTGGCGACGGCGACCAAGCTCTTCTGCGGCTGTGTGAACGAGTTTGGCTCGGAGCCCAACACCAACATCTGCCCGGTGTGTCTCGGCCTGCCCGGGTCGCTGCCGGTCCTGAACGAGAAGGTCGTCGAGTTCGCACTGCGCATCGGCGAGGCCTTCCACTTCGACGTACCGGAGCGGTCGATCTTCCACCGCAAGAACTACTTCTACCCCGACATGCCGAAGGACTTTCAGACGTCGCAGTACGACTCGCCGATCTGTGCCGACGGCTACCTCGAGGTCGACGGTGTGCGCATCGGCATCGAGCGGGCGCACATGGAAGAAGACACCGGCAAGACCACCCACGTCGGCGGCGGCGGTCGGATCCACGATGCCGACCACAGCAACGTCGACTACAACCGCGCCGGCGTGCCGCTCATGGAGATCGTGAGTCGACCGGAGATGCACACCGCGGAGCAGGCCAAGGGGTACGTGAGCGAGCTGCGCGGAATCCTCGAGGCCATCGGCGTGTCCGACGTGAAGATGGAAGAGGGCTCGATGCGGGTCGACGCGAACGTGTCGATCCGGCCCGTCGGCTCGGACACGTTGGGCACGCGCGCCGAGATCAAGAACATGAACTCGCTTCGCTCGCTCGGCCGGGCGATCGAGTACGAGATCTCGCGGCAGGTCGAGCTGGTCGAGAGCGGCGGTCGGGTGGTGCAGGAGACCCGGCACTGGGACGAGTCGGCGGGTATCACCCACGGCATGCGTTCGAAGGAAGGTTCGGAGGACTACCGGTACTTTCCCGAGCCGGATCTCGTCCCCGTGGCGCCGACCGACGCGATGCGAGCGACCGCACGGGCCGCGATCGGCGAACTGCCCGCGGCGCGGCGGGAACGCATGGTCGCCCAGTGGGGGATCAGCGAGACCGATGCCCGGACCTTGGTGGAGAGCCCCGGTTTGGCCGAGTTCGCGGACGCGACGGTCGCGGCCGGCGCGCCCGGCAAGGACGTCACCAACTGGCTGAGCGGTGAAGTACTGGCGTACCTGAACGAGACGGGATTGTCGCTCGCGGTGTTGCCCTTGACGCCGGGCAAGCTGGCCGAGCTGTGCACGCTCGTGAGCGACGGCACGCTGTCGCGCAACCTGGCGAAGGATGTGCTCGGCGAATGCCTGCGCGAGCCGAAGGACCCGAAGGCGGTCGTGGCCGAGCGGGGGCTCGCGCAAGTCAACGACGAAGGGGAGTTGGGCGCGCTCGTCGATGCGGTCTTGGCCGGGAACGCGGAGACCATCGAGGAATATCGCAATGGGGACGACAAGTTGCGGAAGAAGAAGCGCGGATTCCTGATGGGTGAGGTCATGAAGGCCTCGAAGGGCTCCGGGAACCCGCAAGTCCTCAACCGATTGCTCGACGAGAGGCTCAACTGATGGAGATCCCCGAGTTCGCGACCGACGACGGCGTCGAGCGCGTGCTCGTCGTCGTCGCCCATCCCGATGACATCGACTTCGGCACCGCCGGATCGGTTGCCACCTGGACCGATCGCGGTATCGACGTCTCCTACTGCCTCGTCACGAGCGGCGACGCCGGTGGCGACGACCGGTC
>JAENVU010000482.1 GCA_016650415.1 Acidimicrobiia bacterium | reverse complement strand
GCGTCGGTGAAGTCGGTCAATGCCCACATCGTGTTGCAGACGGTCGGGACGTGCGGCTTGGCGAGCGGCATCAGCTGGTCGTCGGCGTGAATGGGCTGGGCGGTCTCCTCCGGCATGATCCGGATCGACGACAGCGAGGACACCAGGCATCCGGCATCGAGGACGCCTTCGACGATTGGCAACACCCGGGCGTGAACGGGAACTTGTTGCCACGCGGGCGAGAGGGCGAGCAGGTTGTAGACCCGCTTGGTGTGGGCGCCTTCGAAGACGTTCGGTGAGGGTTCGATCTCGTAGATCGCTTCGAGCTGCTCGAGATCGGCGGTGAGTTCGTCGAGGAGCGTCGCCTCGATGGCGTCCGGAACGATCGTGAAGCCGTCACGCGCGATCGCGGCGACGTGGTCGGTGGCGGTGGCATTCGTATCGAGCACCCGACCACGGTAGTTGTCGGACCCGCAGGTGCTCCGCGTACGCTCGGCTCCCATGGCTATCTATGCGCTCGGGGATCTCGTCCCCCAGATCGATCCCACCGCGTTCGTTCACCCCGACGCCACCGTCATCGGGGACGTGATTATCGGCCCCGACTCCACGATTTGGCCGCAGGCGGTCCTCCGGGGTGACTACGGCCGGATCACGATCGGTGCCCGGACGAGTATCCAGGACGGCAGCGTCATCCACTCGACGCTGATCTACCCGACCGCCATCGGCGACGATTGCGTCATCGGCCATCTGGTGCACATGGAGTGCTGCACGATCGAGAACGGGGTACTCGTGGGATCGGGGTCGATCGTGCTGCACCGAGCGATCGTGCGCGAGGAGGGGCTGGTCGGGGCGGCGGCGCTCGTGCCGAACGACATGGAAGTGCCGTCCCGGGCGATGGCACTCGGTGTTCCGGCCAAGATCAAGCTCGATGCGGTGGAACCCGAGATGATGATCCGGCTCGGTGCCCGGCAGTACGTCGAGAACGGCGCGCGGTACCGGGACGGATTGCGTCGGCTCGACGGCTGAGTGGAGCACGCCTGACCGTCGGGCACCTATTCTCGGTCCCTTCACGATTCTCCCGAGGAGTTCCCCCATGCCCGAAGCCGTAATTGTCGCGACTGCCCGGACCCCGATCGGTCGGGCCTTCAAAGGATCCTTCACCGAGGAGCGCGCCGACGACATGGCCGCCTTCATCGTCGACGCGGCGCTGAAGAAGGTCCCCGAGCTGGACCGCAGCACGGTGAACGACCTCATGCTCGGGTGCGGACTCCCCGGGGGCGAGCAAGGGTTCAACATGGGCCGCGTCGTCGCGATCCTGGCCGGGATGCCCACGGTTCCCGGTTGCACCATCACCCGGTACTGCTCGTCGTCGCTCCAGACGATCCGGATGGCCTCGCACGCGATCAAAGCGGGCGAAGGCGACGTGTACATCGCGGCCGGCGTCGAGGGCGTGAGCCGGTTCATGGTCGGCGGCAGCTCCGACCACACGCCCGGCACTCAGAACCACAAGTTCGACGGTCCGGCCGAGCGGACTGCGGCTCGCACGGCGGGTGACCAGGGCCCGTGGACTCGGCCCACCGGGCTGCCCGACGTGTACATCGCGATGGGTGAGACCGCCGAGAACGTGGCCGAGGTCGAGGGCGTGACGCGTGAGGAGATGGACGACTACGCGTTCCAGTCCCAGCAGCGGGCCGGCGCGGCGATCGCGCGCGGGTTCTTCGAGCGCGAGATCACGCCCTACACCACTGCCGCGGGCAACGTGGTGAGCGCGGACGACTGCCCGCGCCCGAGCACCGAGCGGGAGAAGCTGGCGTCGTTGGCACCGGCCTTCCGGCCGAACGGCCGGGTCACCGCCGGAAACGCCTGCCCGCTCAACGATGGCGCCGCGGCCGTGATCGTCATGAGCGACACGAAGGCGGCCGAACTGGGACTGACGCCGATCGCGCGGATCGTGTCGTCCGGTGTCACCGGGCTCGACCCGGAAATCATGGGGCTGGGCCCGATCGAGGCGAGCCGCCAGGCGCTCGCCTACGCCGGGATGACGATGGACGACATCGACCTCGTCGAGATCAACGAGGCGTTTGCCGCCCAGGTCATGCCGTCGGCCAAGGCTTTGGGCATCAGCATGGACAAGCTCAACGTCAACGGTGGCGCGATCGCGTTGGGTCACCCGTTCGGTATGACGGGCGCCCGGATCATGGGCACCCTGTTGAACGGACTCGAAGACGCCGACAAGACCTTCGGTCTCGAGACCATGTGCGTCGGCGGCGGTCAGGGCATGGCGATGATCGTCGAGCGGCTCAGCTGAGCATTCAGCTCGCGGGAGTGAACACGGAGGGGCGGGCCGGTGACGCCGGCCTGACCCTCCAAATCTCTCGCTCGGGAACCGAGTGGTCCTCGGTGTCACCGCGCAACGTGAGCCGGCGGTGCACTCGGGACACGAGGACGCCCGTCGAGTTCTGATCCTCGCCCCAGTGCACGACGAAGGTTCGGCCCCGACCGAGGCGAAGCCGTTCGTCCCAGCCGTAGTCGTAGACCCCGTCGGGACCGACGCGGGGCGGCGGGCCGATATGGACGCGGTGTTCGGCGTAACCCGCGGCGAGGAGTTCACGCTTCGGTTCGCCCATGAACTCGGCGGTGGCGTCCATGAGCAGGCGGGTGAACGTGCGTCCGTGGTTGGGGAGATCTTCGGCGTCGGCGAGGGCCCAGTGGGCGAGTTCGTGGATGATGACGCCCGCGGTGCGATAGCGGCGCGGCAACGTGATCGTGGGGCCCGACGGTTCCTCTCGGAAGAACGCCTGACGGGCGCCGTTGCCCGGTCGAAGTCGTGGCACCGTGGCGAGGTCACGCATCGGAAACCGGGCATTCCACCAGAGCGACCCGACGACCTCGTCGACGAAGGCTGCGCAATCGGGGATCATCGGGAACCGCCTGCCGCCGAGTGGCGTCTCGGCCCGGTAGACGCGACTGCGCTGCGAGTCGCGCGGGGGAGTCATGGTCGTGATTTCAGCGCAGCACGCACCGCCGGTTCGAACTGGCGGGCGATAAACGCGTGACCGGCCTCGTTGGGGGAGAAGTCGTTGCCGGCGTAGAAGGCATCCTCGTTCCCGGCCGCCCGGGCGCGGAGGAATGCGGCGTGCAGGTCAACGAGCGGCACGGCGCTCGCCGCGGCCGCGGCCGCGATCGCCTGGTTGAACTCCGCGTCCCGTGCGTTGGACGCGTCGATGTCGAAGCCGGAACCGATCCGGCACGGTCCAGACCCGGCGGGTGGGTTCGGGGTGCACGCGAGGACACCGGGTTCTCGGTCGCCGGGTGGGATGTTGCCGAGTATCACGCGGGTCCGTCCGCCGCGTTGCAGGCGCTGCACGAAGCGCTCCAGCTTGGCTTGGTACCCGGTGGCGTCACGAGTGAGGAAGGTGTCGTCGGTCAGTTCGACGGTGACGACGTCGGGCGCCAAGGAAAGCGCGACCGGGAGTTGTGAAGCGGCGGCTTCGTCGATGGTCACACTGTTCTGCCCGAGGTTGACGAAGATCGCCGAGCGGGGGAACACGGTGCGGTAGACGATCTGGGGCCAGGCCGACCGGATGCGGTTCTTCACGCTGTTGCCGGCGGTCTCGCCATTGCCGATCGCGACGTAGGTGAGGTTCGGTCCGCGTCGGGTCGGCGGGACCGTCGCGTTCGAGCCGCGGGAACAGGCCGAACCGATCACGACGAGGGTCGCGGCCAGGAGCCGGACCGCGCGTCCGCGCATCATGCGTCACCCATTGCCTGTCGGGCGGGAAGCCGTGCGGCCCGTTGCGCGGGAGTGATCCCGGCGAGAACCGCGAGCATCGCTGATCCGAGTACCCCTCCGACTACGACGAGCGCGGGCAGTCCGATCCCGACGCCAGGCAGGCCCTGGTCGACGAGGTACTGGTTGACGACCGCACCGAGTATCCGCGCGATGCCGTACCCGGCGACGGTCCCGACCAGTCCACCGATCAGTCCGGTGATGCCGGCCTCGATGAGGAAGATCCGTCGGACGTCGCGGTCGCGGGCGCCGATTGCCTTGAGGACGCCGATCTCCCGGCGGCGTTCCCGGACGGCGGCGAGGAGCGCGTTGGTGATCCCGAGGGCGGCTATCGCGAGCGCGATCAACCCGATCCCGGCCAACACGATCTCCACCACCCGTAGGTAACGGCGCACGGTCTCGATCAGGTTCTCGGGCGAACTGGTCGAGTAGCCGAGCCGGGTGATCGATGCCCGCGCCGAACCAACTCGATCGAGCCCATCGGCCACGACGAACAGACCGGCGTAGCGCGAACTCGGGAGTTCGAAGCCCGAGTCGGGATCGGACTGCGCGGTCCACGCCCGCGCCGCTCGCACCATCGCACGTGACCCGAGGAACTGGGCGTCGATCGCTTGCTGGGCGACCACGCCGACGATCTCGGCGCGTGTCCACCGGCCGCGCACGTCGATCCGGTCCCGGCTGCTCGGGAACGACCGGGGTGCACCGATCTCGACCTCGGTGCCGACGGCCTTCGCTGCGGTGGCGCGCGTGAGGCCGACGCGGCGGAGGTATCCCTCGGTGACGGCCACCTCCGTGAGGCTGTCCGGCGTCGGGCTGCGGCCGACGATCACGGTGATCGGCAAGGTGCGGACCCGCCGGAGATCGAGGCCGGCGAGGGTGTCCTGGAAAGGTTGGATCGCGGCCGACGGCGCGACCGCGAGTACGGGATTCGACTCGAGCGTCACCACGCTGCGGACCGATCGCAGCGCCCGGATCCGCCGGACCGCGTCGGCGTCGATGTCCCGGGGCCGACCGGGTCGTGGCGTGTCGGCGTCGAGTGCCTGCGGTCCCGGGGCCGCGGCCGCGACCTGGATGCCGGCGAGCGGGCCGCCCTTCGCCAGTTGGTCGAGGACGCGGGTCCGCGCCGCGGTGGACACGATCAGCAACGCGCTGAGGAGCGCGGCGGCCAGGGCGACGGCCAGGACTGTGAGCGCCGCCCGCCCGGCCCGGCGGTCGAGCGAACGGAGCGCAGCCAGGAATGCGTCCGGCCAGTTCACGAGGCAATCACACGGGGCTCGAGTTGGATGATTCGGTCGAACCGGCGTGCGACCGCCGGATCGTGGGTGACGGTAAGCAGGGTCGCGCCGGAATCGGCGGCGGTCCGGTCGAGCAGTTCGAGCACCCGCTCGGCGGTCTCGCCGTCGAGGTTGCCCGTCGGTTCGTCCGCCAGGAGGAGCCGGGGTTCGTTGGCCAGCGCGCGGGCCAGCGCCACCCGCTGGGACTCGCCCCCACTCAACTCGGCCGGTCGGTGGTCGGCGCGGTGGGCGATGCCGACCGCATCGAGGAGCAGTTGTGCCCGGGCCCGACGGTCGCGGCTACTCCGTCCACCGAATGACATTGCGAGTTCGATGTTCTCTCGCGCGCTGAGATTGCCGAGCAGTCCGAAGTGCTGGAACACGAAGCCCACGGTCTGATACCGGTAGGCCGCGAGCGCGTCACCGTGGAGGTGGGCGAGGTCGGTGCCGCCGACGACGATGCTCCCGCGTTGAATCGCTTCCAGGCCGCCGATGAGCGCAAGCAGGGTGGTCTTGCCTGCGCCGGAGGGACCCATGATGGCCAACCGTTCGCCCGCGTCGACGGCGAGGTCGAAGTCGGCGAGCACCTCGACGGCACCACCCCGCGTGGAGTAGCGCATGGAGACGTCACGCACGGAGATGGGGACGCCGGCCATCCGGCGACCGTACCGGCCGCGCACCGGTGGACAACCGCGGCCTACCGGTCGAGGGGAGACTCCGTCACCATTGATGCGGCCTGCTGGTGCGCGCGCGTCGCTCGGGTCGCCATGATCCCGTGGTCGCGCCGCAGTTGGGCCATGCCTGCGTTCCGTCCCGTGTAGTCGGGGTTTCGGCGCAGCATCCAGAGGATGCCCTCGGCTGCGACCGATGGCGGTTCCCAGTCGGAATGGTCGGCGTCGGGCATCGCGGCGAGGAATCCTTCCGATGCGACCGGGACGTCGATGCGGAACGTGTTCACCGAGATGTCATGCCTCGCGACCTGGGCGGCGAGCGACATCGTGAAGTGCTCGAGCGCCGCCTTCGCCATGCCGTACGCCATCTGGCCCGGGTAGTAGTTGAGGGCGGCGGCCGACGACACGTTGAGGATTGCCCCACGACCCCGTTCGATCATGCCGGGGACGACCGCCTGCGCGGCGATCACGGGTGCCCGCAGGTCCACGGCGAAGACCAGGTCGAATCGCTTCATCGGCAACTCGATGTCGCCGGGAAAGGTGATGGCGGCGTTGTTCACGAGGATGTCGACGCGT
>JAENVU010000481.1 GCA_016650415.1 Acidimicrobiia bacterium | reverse complement strand
TACCGACGGGACGGCGCGTGGGCCTGGGCGGCGCGCGCAATTGCGTCACGCTGGTGGAGCACCGCCGCCATTGCGTCGGGGAGCGCCCGCAACCCGCGGAGCAACTCGTCGCCGCGCGCGGCGACACCCAGTGCCTCGGCCAGCGCTTCCGCGAGCAAGAACCCGGCCGCCACCTGCGCGTAGAACGCCTTCGTGGATGCAACGCTCATCTCCACATCGCGGCCGTCGGCGGTGTAGAGCACACCGTCGGACCGATCGACGAGGTCACTGTTGCGCCGGTTCACGATCGCGATCACCGCGGCGCCCCGCGAACGAGCGAGGTCGACGGTGGTATTCGTGTCGGTCGTGGTACCACTCTGGGAAATCGCGACGACGAGCGCATCACTCATATCGCTGGTGAGCCCGAAGCCGGAGAGTTCAGTCGCGAGCATCGCTTGCACGCGCAGCGGATGGGCAGCACCGATCGCGTCGACGAGTGCGGCTGCGAGGCTCTGACCCGCGACCGCGGCGGTTCCTTGCCCGATGACGATGACGCGTCCGATCGTGCCGGCCGCCAGCCGCGCCCGCAGGTCGGCCGGAATCGTGTCCGGACCCAACTCGACGTGGAGACGACCGTCGGTCTCGAGGAGCTTGCCGCGCAGCGTCTTCCGAAACGACTGGGGTGCTTCGGTGATCTCCTTCAAGAGGAAATGCGGGTAATCACCACGGTCGATGTCGCGCGTGGTGATCTCGGCATGCACGAACTCGTCGGCGGTGACCGGGACCACCGTCCCGTCGTAGGCAAAGCGGCGAATGCCGTCGACGTGTCCGGCGCGTTCGGCGTCGAGCACGACGATCTGACCTCGGCTCCCAGCCGGGTTCGCAGGGTTGGCCGGCGTCTCGCCGTCGAGGCGCAGGTAGGTGCGCGTCTCCTCGACGAGCCCGTACGGCTCACTCGCGACCACGAACGCATCCTCGGCCACGCCGACGTAGACGCCCTGACCACTCCCGCGCAGCGCGAGGAAGACCCGGCCCGGCGCCGCGCTGGTGTGCGCGCCGATCGCGACGGACCCTTCGAACGTCGCGACCGCGTCGCGGAACGCGTCGACCGGGTCCTGGCCACCGTCGATACCACGAGCGAGCAATGCCGGGATCACCTTGGCATCCGTGGTGATCTCCGGCGCGATATCGAGAGAATGAAGACCGACGAGTTCCGCGTAGTTGTCGACATCGCCGTTGAGGGCGGCGGCCGCGTACGACGTACCGAACCGGCTGATCTCGGCTTGGTCGAGCGGGTGCGCGTTCGCCTCCGAGATGATCCCGACGCTCGCCCATCGCGTATGCCCGAGGACCACCACTTCGGCAGTGGGACTCGTCAAGGTGCGGTGCAACAGATCGTCGGCGGCAATCGCGGCACGGAGCATCGCGACGTTGTCCCCGAGTTCACCAATCTCGGCCGCGGCCTTGTAGACGAAGCAGCGAGCGCCGTCGACCACCCGCACCGACCGCGACCGGTGAAGATCATCGGTCCGGGCCGCACACTCGGCGAGCGTGGCCGCGTCGGCGGCATCGAGCGCGGGGTCGCGGACCACGATCTCGACTCCCGCCGAGTCGCGGCCCCGCACTTCGAGCCGGTCGATGGCCGCGAGCGCCACGTGGACCGAGAGGTAACCGTCGACCGCGGCGCGATCATTGATTCCTCGAGTGAGTGACCCGACCGCCGCGGCCGTGCCGACCCGGTCGGTGCGCAGCGACCACAGATTGTCCTTGACGTCGGCAAGTGCTGCGTTGAGCGACTCACCGGCTTCGGCGGCGGCGAGGGCCCGGTCCCCGTCGAGGGCGGCATCGAGTTCGGCCACGAGGAGGGCCTGGCGGTCGAGTTCGCCGAGGAGGTGGGACGCGTCCGGCCCGCCGGCGATGAGTGCCCGGACGCCCGGACCGCCACGGAGGAGGGCATCGACGGTTCCGAGGTGGTGGGCCGCCGCTACGAGATCCTCGATCCAACTCGGCGCGCCCGAAACCGCGCGAGTCAGATCAGCCGTGGCTGCGGCCGCGATCTCCACCAGCGCCGAGAGCTCTGGAGGGGTTCGATCCGAGGGTCGGCGCAAGACCGCCACGATGCCGCACATGAAGCCCCCAGCCTACCGGTGTCGAACCCGCCATCGAGCGGGCGGATCAGCTCGTCGACCACTCCTGCCGCCGGGACCGGACGCGCTCAACCGGCTCCGAGGGCGCCCGTCAGCGCGTCGACGAGGGCATCGGCGAACCGCTCGGCGGCGTCGGTGGAGGCCGCCTCGACCATCACCCGCACGACCGGCTCGGTCCCCGACGGCCGCACCAACACCCGGCCCTCGCCGGCAAGATCCGCTTCGACCCCGGCGACGGCCGCCCAGAACTCCGTGGCCGCGTCCAGCCCATCCCGATTCGCGACCCGCACATTGCGCAGGACCTGCGGATACTTCACGACGACGCTCGCCAGTTCGGCGAGTGATCGACCCGAGCGGACCATCGCCGCCAACACCAGGATCCCGGTCAGCGGGCCATCTCCGGTCACGGCGTACTCGGACTCGATGATGTGGCCCGACTGCTCTCCGCCGAGCACCAGATCGTGATCCTCCATCGCCGCGAGCACGTGACGATCACCGACCGGCGTGACGATCACATCGATACCGCGGGGTTCGAGGGCACGCACCAGACCGAGGTTGGCCATCACGGTCGTCGCGATCGCGTCGTTGCGCAACCGGTCGCGAGCTTGGAGGTCGATCGCGAGAATTGCGAGGATGTGATCACCGTCGACGATCGCACCGGAGGCGTCGACCGCCACGATCCGATCCGCATCGCCGTCGAAGGCCAGACCGCAATCGGCCTCCATGGCCCGAACGGCCTCGGCGACCACATCGGGATAGGTCGAGCCGCAGCCCGCATTGATGTTGGTCCCGTTGGGCTCGGCGTGGAGCACCTCGACCGTCGCACCGAGTTCCCGGAGCGCTCGCGGGCCCACCTCGGAGGCGGCCCCGTTCGCGGCATCGACCACGACCGACAACCCCGTGAACGGCGAGCCGCCACCGGCGGCCATGACGAGGTGGGCGACGTAGGCGTCCGCGGCGTTGGGAACCGTGGTGATCGACCCGGCCGATTCCGCCTCCGGTCGATCATCGGCCGCCAACGCCGCCTCGACGGCAGCCTCGGTCTCGTCGCGGAGCTTCCGACCGCCCGGCTCGAACAACTTGACGCCGTTGTCCGAGAAGACGTTGTGGCTCGCCGAGATCATCACCCCTGCGGCGCCCGTCGCCGCACACGATGCGGCCAGACCCGGCGTCGGCAACATCCCGAGGAGTCGCACGGTGCCACCCGCGCGCGCGATGCCATCGGTGATCGCCGCTTCCAACTCGGGGCCCGATTCGCGGGGATCGCGCGCAATCAAGAACGGAACGTCGGTACCGAGCGCGGCGACCGCGGCGCGGCCCAACGCTCGGACCAAGTCCGGAGTGAGTTCAGAACCCGCGGCACCGCGAATCCCATCGGTACCGAAACGCGGCGCCATGGCGCGCGAGCGAAGGCTCGACTACCGCTTGGAGTACTGAGGCGCCTTGCGGGCCTTCTTGAGCCCGTACTTGCGCCGTTCCTTCTCCCGCGCGTCACGCGTGAGCAGGCCGGCCTTCTTCAACGCCGGGCGGGCTTCAGGGTCGAGTGCGAGCAGTGCCCGCGCAATCCCGAGGCACAGGGCGCCGGCCTGACCGGCGATGCCACCACCACGGATCGTCGCGTCGACGTCGTACACGTCGGCGGTCTGGGTGATGCGCAGACCCTCGGTGGAGGCCATGCGGTGCGTGGCGATGTGGAAGTAGTTCTCGATCTCGCGACCGTTGATCACGATCTTGCCGGTGCCGGGGCGGAGGCGGACGCGTGCGACGGCCTCTTTGCGACGGCCGGTCGTCTGGATGAGGGGCTTGCTCACTTGGCGTTCCTCGACGGTTGGGTCAGGGCACGCGGCTGCGGCTCCTGCGCGGCGTGCGGGTGGGTGGGGCCGGAGTAGACCCGGAGCTTCTTCAGCTGGGCGCGACCGAGGCGGCTCTTGGGGAGCATGCCGCGGACCGCGAGCTTGATGACGCGCTCGGGGTTGCGGCCCATGAGGTGGCCGAGGTTCTCGGACCGGATACCGCCCGGGTAGCCCGAGTGGCGGTAGTAGAGCTTGTCTTCGGACTTGCGCAGCGAGATGTCGAGCTTGGTCGCATTGACGACGATCACGTGGTCACCAACGTCGACGTTGGGCGCCCAGATCGGCTTGTGCTTCCCGCGCAGGAGGTGCGCGATCTCGGTGGCCAGGCGACCGAGCACGATGCCTTCGGCATCGATCACGTGCCACGCGTGGTGAATATCAGCTTCTTTGGGATGGAAGGTCCGCACAGATCCACTCTCTCGACGTCCGGCCCACCTCAGGAACTCCCCGAGCCGGGCGCGCGCGGCCACATCGGGCCACACACAAGGGAGGGAAGACTACTCGCGCCCGCCAGACCGGGCCAAGCCAAGCCCCACCTTCGCGATTCGTCAGTTCTGGCCGATTTTCCGGCGGACCGGGCCACCGCGACAACCATCCCGATCGGGCGTCGGTACGCTGCGGACGTGACTCCCGCAGCTGCGACCCCTCATCACATCGCCCCCGAGCTCGAAGCCGACGCCGATCGGGCCCTCGAGATCCTCATGGATCCGAGCCTGGAACCGATCGTCGACATGGTGCTCTCCAGCCACGGCGACCATTACCAGGCCCGCACCCACGACGGATCGGTCTCGTTCCGGCGCACCGATACCGGGTACGAGCGCCTCGATTCGACCGGGACCGATCCGCTCGCCGATCAGTCGACCGAGAAGTTCGCGCCGCTTCCCGACGAGCGCGCCAATGCCTACCCGCACCGCAGTGTGAACGCATATCCCCACGCGTACGACACGATCGCACAGCTGTTCGACCACCCCTCGGCTCCGGACCTGTGCGTGATCCACTCGGCGTCACACAACTGGGAAGATCAGGGCGGTCACCGCGGCGAGCACGGATCGCTCGGTGTGGTCCAGGCCCGGGCACCGTTCGTCATCGCGGGCAAGGGAGTCCGCAACGACGGGCTCGTGCCGCGGAGTGCGCGGCTCGTCGACGTCGCACCCACCGTGCTCCACCTCTTGGGCACGGCGCCGCGCCAGGACGGCACCTACCTCTTCGGTCAGGACGGCGAGGTCCGCCACGACGTGCTCGACCTCGACGCCGGGCGGCCGAAGCACGTCATCGGCTTCCTCTTCGACGGCACCAACCCGAACGTGCTCTACGACATGGCCGCGCGGGGCGAGGCGCCCAACGTGACCCGGCTGATGGCGATGGGCACGTCGTACCAACACGGCGCAATGGCGAGCCTGCCCACCATCACGCTGGCCAACCACACGTCGATCATCACCGGCCGTCACCCGGGCCACCACGGCATCCTGAACAACGCGTGGTGGGATCGGGCCGAGGGCAAGCAGATCATCACGAACTCGGCCGCGACCTGGCCGAACGCGATGGAGACCCTCGCCCCCGGCACCGAGTCGATCCATGCGGCGATCCACCGGACCTGGGACGATGTCTTCACCGCCTCCTGCAACGAGCCGTGCGACGTCGGCGCGAGCTACTCGACGTTCGACTTCTTCCGCCGCGGCGAGATCCCGCCGATTCCGGAAGACCCGATCGGGCTCCCCCACTCGACCGAGCGGTTCGTGCGGCCGTCGAAGGACTACTCGTGGTCCACGATCGTCGACCACATGGGAGTCGAACAGGCGGTCGGGATTCTCAGCGGGCACTACCGCGACGTCTCGTACCCGTTGCCAAAGTTCATGTGGGTCAACTTCACGCTGACCGACTCCGCGATGCACGAGGGCGGGCCCCACTCGGAGATCGCGGCCGCGTCCATTCGCGACTCCGACGCGCGCATCGGTGAGGTGATGGCCGCGGTCGAGCAGGCCGGAATGTTCGACGACACCGCGTTCGTGCTCGTCGCCGATCACGGCATGGAGGAGAACAACCCCGCGGTGCAAGGCGACTGGGGCGTGCCGCTGAAGGAGTCCGGCCTCACCTTCCGCGACGAGGCCTACGGGTTCCTGTACCTGGGCGTGCAGTAGTGCCCCGGCCCCATCGGCCGCAGCATCGGCGCGTGCTCCGGCTCGTGGCATCGGCCGCGGTGCTGATCATCGCGCTCGCCGCGTGTGGCAGTGACGCCAAGGTCAGGACCACCGACGACGGCAAGATCACCGTGACCGGTTCCGGCAAGAAGGCCCGGGTCAATATTCAGAGCGATACCTCGGACCTGACCTTCAACCAAACGAAGCTGCCGAAGGACTTCCCGGGTGACGTACCCCTGCCCAAGGGATGGAAACGGATGAGCGCGATCTCCGGGAGGGCCGGCGGCCATCCGTTGTTCCAGATCACGTATTCGATCGGCCGCGAGCCCGCGGCCACGACGATCGCGGCCTACGAGCAGCAACTGACCTCGAGTGGTTTCACCGTCGATCGCGCCGCCGGAAGTTCGTCGGAGCAGGACGGCATCGTCGACATGAGCGTGACCGGCCACGGCTGGCAGGTCAGCGCCGCCGGCCTCGCGCGTGCGACCCCCCACATCGTGGTCGTCAGCGTGCAACCGGCCTAGGCGTCCGCTCCGGGCCCTGCGGGCCGGGCCGCTCGGGCCACGGCTCCCTTCTCCGGGTAGCCGACGGCCCAGAGGCAGAGGCCGTTCGGCGGCGCGGTCGAGCCGGTGGAGTTGCGATCGCCGGCGCGCAGCAGGGTGAGCATGTCACCCGGCGTCAGCTTGCCGATGCCGACATCCACCAGGGTGCCGACGATGGAGCGCACCATCCGCCAGCAGAACGCGCTCGCGCGGATGTCGTACCGCAGAATGCCATCACCCAGGTCGTGCCAGGTCGATTCGAACACTGTGCGCACGGTCGTCTTGCCCGCCGGGCCCTTCTTGGAGAACGCGAGGAAATCGTGCTCGCCGACGAACGGGTCCGCCGCGAGCCGGAGCGCACGCAGATCGAGCGGTGCACCCACGTGCCACGCGTACCGTGCCCGGAACGGATCGGGCTCGGGCCGGTTCACGATCGTGTACCGATACTCCCGCCAGTGCGCGGAGTAGCGGGCGTCGAACTCCGCCGGTTCGAGGGTCGCCTCCCGGACCACGACCTCGGGCCGGAGCATCCCATTGAGGCTCGAGCGCAATCGATCGACGTCGAAACCGACCGCGACGGGAAACGACACGACTTGTCCCCTCGCGTGGACCCCGGCGTCGGTGCGGCCAGCCACCGCGAGTTGCGGTTCGGTCTGCACGATCCGCGCCAGTGCCTCGCCGAGGACACCTTCCACCGTGCGCTGCTCGAGCTGGGACGCGAATCCGCGAAAGTCGGTGCCGTCGTAGGCCAGCACCAATCGGCACGTTCGAGCGTCGGAGTTCGCGGGTTCCTCGATCGATGAGGCCGGCGCGTCGAACAGTGTCACCGGACGCCCGCCGTGTGGGAACTCAGACGAGTTCGATGCGTGCCATCGGGGCTTGGTCCCCGGGGCGCGGGCCCAGCTTCAGGATGCGGGTGTACCCACCGTTACGGTCCTGATACTTCGGCGCGATGTTCGCGAAGAGTTCGTGGGCGATGGCCTGGTCGTGCAGTGTGGCCACGACCTGGCGCTGACGGTGCACGCCACCCTTCTTGCCCTTGGTGATCAGCTTCTCCGCGTACGGCCGCAGCGCCTTGGCGCGGGCGACCGTCGTGGTGATGCCACCGTGTTCGAACAATGCGATCGCGAGGTTCGCCATGAGCTGACGCTGGTGGTGCGGATCCCCGCCGAGGCGCGGACCCTTCTTGGGGCGAGGCATGTCAGATCAGTCCTTCATCCGCAGCGAGAGGCCCCGCTCGTCGAGCTTGACGAGGACTTCGTCGAGCGACTTCTGACCGAAGTTGGTGATGGCGAGGAGGTCGTCCTCGGTCTTCATCACCAGCTGGCCGATGGTGTCGACCCGAGCCCGCTTGAGGCAGTTGCGCGGACGCTCGGAGAGGTCCAGCTCTTCGATCGCCAGTTCGAGGTCCGGCGAGGTCGCCAGCGTCGGAGACACTTCGCCGAGTTCGAGGCCCGGCTGCTCTTCCGACATGTCGGCGACGAGCCCCACGAGGTTGCGCAGGGTCGCACCGGCCGAGGCCAGTGCGTCACGCGGCGTGATCGAACCGTCGGTCTCGATCTCGAGGCCGAGCTTGTCGTAGTTCGTCGCCTGCTCGACCCGAGTGGGCTCGATGTCGAAGCTCACGCGGCGGACCGGCGAGAAGATCGCGTCCACCGGGATCACACCGATCGGCGCACCCGCCTTCTTCGTCTTCTCGGCCGACGCGTAGCCACGACCTTGCTCGACCGTGATGTCGATCGCGAGGCGACCCTTCTCGGTGAGCGTGGCGACGTGGAGGTCCTGGTTCAGGATCTCCACATCGGACGTGGTCTGGATCGCCGCCGCGGTGACATCGGCCGGGCCGCGCACGTCGAGCCGCAAGGTGACGGGCTCCTCGGAGACGCACTGCAACACGAGGTCCTTGAGGTTCAGGATGAGGTCGGTGACGTCTTCCTTCACCCCCGCGATCGTGTCGAACTCGTGCAGGGCATCGTCGAACCGCACCTGGGTGACGGCCCCACCGGGGATCGACGACAGCAGCGTGCGCCGCAGGCTGTTGCCGAGGGTGTGACCGAATCCGGGCTCGAGCGGCGAGATGATGAACCGCTGCGTGTTGCCTTCGGGCTCGTCGGCCTCGATCTCGGGACGCTGAATAATGAGCATGACGCTTCCTCACAACGGACGCGCGTGGCGTCCGAAATCGGGGGTTACTTGGAGTAGAGCTCGACGATGAGCTGTTCGCGCACCGGGATGTCGATCTGTTCCCGCATCGGGAGATCGCGCACGGTGGCTTGCTCACCGCTGACTTCGAGCCACATGGGGACAGTGCGGTCGATCGTGTCGAGGTTGTGTCGCAGCACGATCATGTTCTTGGCCTTCGGGCCGAACTCGACGACATCGTCCTTCCGGACCATGAACGACGGGATCGTGACCCGCTTGCCGTTGACCCGGACGTGACCGTGACGCACCCACTGGCGGGACTGGTTGCGACTGCTCGCGAACCCGGCGCGGAACACGACGTTGTCGAGTCGTTGCTCGAGCATACGGAGCAGATTCTCGCCGGTGATGCCCTTCTGACGAGCGGCTTCCGCGTAGAGGTTGCGGAACTGCTTCTCGAGTACGCCGTAGATGCGCCGGGCCTTCTGCTTCTCACGCAACTGGAGCATGTACTCGCTCTCGCGGATACGACCCCGGCCGTGAATACCCGGCGGGTAGGGCCGGCGCTCGATCGGGCACTTCATCGTGTCGCACTTGGCGCCCTTCAGGAAGAGCTTCATGCGCTCGCGCCGGCACAGCCGACATACGGGACCTGTGTACCTCGCCACGAGTTAGACCCTCCGCCGCTTGGGAGGGCGGCAACCGTTGTGCGGAATCGGCGTGACGTCCTTGATGCCAAGGACCTCGATGCCGGTGTTCTGGATGGAACGGATCGCGGTCTCTCGACCGGAACCCGGGCCCTTCACGACGACGTCGACCCGGCGGACGCCGTGCTCCATCGCCCGCCGGGCTGCAGTCTCGGCCGCGAGTTGCGCGGCGAACGGCGTGCTCTTGCGAGAGCCCTTGAATCCGACGTTGCCCGACGACGCCCAGGCCAGCGTGTTGCCCTGCTGGTCCGAGATCGTGATGATCGTGTTGTTGAACGAAGACTTGATGTGCGCGATCCCGTGCGTGATGTTCTTGCGCTCACGACGACGGGGACGCCGTCCTCCTGCAGGAGGCTTTGCCACTACTTCCTCGCCTTCTTCTTACCGGCCACCGTCTTCTTCGGACCCTTCCGAGTGCGCGCGTTGGTACGCGTGCGCTGACCCCGGACGGGAAGACCTCGGCGGTGACGGATGCCGCTGTAGGTACCGATCTCGATCTTGCGCTTGATGTGACCGGCAACCTCGCGGCGCAGGTCACCTTCGACCTTGATGTTGGCGTCGATGAACGAACGCAGTGATGCGACTTCCTCTTCGGTGAGGTCGCGCACCCGGGTGTCGGGCGACAGACCGGTCTGCTGACAGATCAGCGCCGAGGTGCTGCGACCAATACCGAAGATGTATGTGAGCGAGATCTCGAGGCGTTTCTCCCTCGGGATGTCGACACCAGCTAAACGAGCCATACGTGACCTTGCACCTTCCTACACACGCGTCTCAACCCTGCCGCTGTTTATGGCGCGGGTTCTCGCAGATGACTCGGACCGAACCATGTCGGCGAATCACCTTGCACTTCTCACACATCTTCTTGACTGACGGACGAACCTTCAACGCGAGCCTCTGCTACTTGTAGCGGTACGTGATGCGACCACGCGCCAAGTCGTACGGGGTGAGTTCGACCTGCACCTTGTCGCCGGGAAGGATGCGGATGTAGTGCATGCGCATCTTGCCGGAGATATGGGCAAGGACCTTGTGTCCATTTTCGAGCTCGACGCGGAACATCGCGTTGGGCAGCGGTTCAACCACTGTTCCTTCGACGAGGATCGTGTCGTCCTTGGGCTTAGCTACGATGCACCACCGGGGGTAAGGGCGCGCAATCGCACGCCGAAGAACGCGGGGCAGCCGCTCAGGTTAGCCGCACCGTCCGAAAGAATGGAAATCCGGTCCGCGACGGATAGCTCGGCGTAGTCAACCCCAGCTGCACGGACCCGGCCCGAGAGCCTCCGCAGGCAGATCCGCTGAGGCGTTGGGGGCCGCGTCCGGCACATTCCAGCGTCAACGAGAGCGGGAGTGCCGGACACCGACTCCAATCGCGAAACGCGCCGTCGGGTGGTGACGCAACCCTACGGCGCCCGCAACTGTCAGGGTCGCGGCGGCTGCGACCGTCCCGAGCAAGCGCCTCATTTGCCTTCCCGGAGGAGCTCCAAGAGGTATTCGCCGTAGCCGCTCTTGCGCAGCGGTTCGGCCAAGGTGGCGAGCTCCCCGCCGTCAATGTAGCCCTCCCGCCACGCCGTCTCCTCGGGACACCCGACCTTGAGGCCCTGGCGTTGCTCGACAACCTGTACGAACTGGCCGGCCTGCATCAGAGACTCGGCGGTCCCGGTGTCGAGCCAAGCGGTCCCCCGGTCGAGGATCTCGACATGCAGGCTCTCCTGCGCGAGGTAGTGCCCGATCACCGCGGTGATCTCGTACTCACCGCGGTCACTCGGCCGTACCGTCCGAGCAACCGCGGCGACGTCATTGGGAAAGAAATACAGGCCCGGCACTGCGTAGTTGGATCGAGGTTCCGCGGGTTTCTCGACAATCGCGGTCGGATGGCCGTCCATGTCGAACTCGATGACGCCGTAGCGTTCCGGATCCGCCACGTGGTACCCGAACACACACGCTCCCTGCGCATCTGCGGCCGCCCACAATCGCTCCCTCAGGTTGGTGCCGAAGAAGATGTTGTCGCCCAGCACGAGCGCCACGCGATGGGCTCCGATGAACGACTCGCCGATCAGGAACGCCTGAGCGAGACCCTCCGGCCGCGGCTGCTCGGCAAACTCGATTCGGCATCCCCACTGGGATCCGTCGCCAAGCAGTCGCTCGAACCGCGGCAGATCCTCGGGAGTCGAGATGACGAGAATCTCGCGCACCCCGGCGGACATCAGGGTCGACAGGGGGTAATAGATCATCGGCTTGTCGTAGACCGGCAGCAGCTGTTTGCTGACGACACCGGTAATGGGCGCGAGCCGGGTGCCCGAGCCGCCGGCGAGCACAATTCCTCGCAACGTTTCTCCTCGATCCAAAGGCCGTCGAGCGTATCCCCGGCTGCCCCGGCACAACGCCCGGGACGCGAGCCTAGACGGCGACCCCGCGAGGCGAGTCGGCCTCGGAAAGGTCGATTACGCGTTGGTCGTCGATATCTTCGACGAGTTCTCGCAGGAGCCGCACCATCTCCTCCGGAGTGGAGGCGGTGTCGATCCCCTCCACCAACGACGGTGCGAGCGGCGGTACCTCGACCGTTCGGATCAGCGAGTGCTCGCTCGCCCGCGGGATCTCGTCGCGACAGAACAGCTCCTCGTGGAGCTTCTCTCCGGGACGCAGCCCAGTGAAGACGATCTCCGATCCCGGCTCGAGGCTCGCCGCCATCTGCCGCGCCACATCGGCAATCCGAACCGGGTCGCCCATATCGAGGACCAGCACCTCGCCATCGCGACCGATCGCACCAGCCTGGATGACCAACTGAACGGCCTCCTCGACCGTCATGAAGTAGCGAGTGACGTCCGGGTCGGTCACGGTCAGCGGCTGGCGTGCCTCGAGCTGCGCGCGGAAGGTGGTGAGCACTGAGCCCCGGCTGCCGAGGACGTTGCCGAATCGAACGCTGAGGAACCGGCCCGGCTCGGTGTGTCCGTAGTGGGCCGTCAGGGCCTCGGCGATCCGCTTGGAGTAACCGAGAACGCTGGAAGCGTTCGCGGCCTTGTCCGTCGAGATGTTGACGAAGCGCGACACCCCCGCCGCAGCGGCCGCATTGAGCACCGAGGCCGTACCCCATACATTCGTCTTGAGGGCCTCGACCGGATGCGTCTGGAGCAGCGGCAGGTGCTTCAGGGCCGCCGCGTGGAACACAACATCGGGCTGAATCTGCTGCATCGCGTCCCAGATTCGCTGCCGGTCTCGGATATCGGCGAGCAGGAGATCGGCGGAATCAAGCAGGGCGCGCCCTTCGATCGAGAGTTGCACTGCGTGGAGATTCGACTCGTCCCGGTCGATCATCACCAGCCGTTCCGGGTCGAACGCCGCAATCTGTCGACAGAGTTCCGAACCGATTGATCCTCCGGCACCAGTAACCACCACTCGGCGCCCCTGGAGATATTCGGAAACCGCGACCAGATCGGTCTGGATGGCATGCCGTCCGAGCAGGTCCGCCTCGGTAGGCGCCCGGAGGTCTCGGATCCGCACGTTGCCATTGAGTAACTCATCGACCGACGGGACCACCCGGACCTCGAGTCCCGCGCCCCGCGCCGAATCGCTCAGGTCGCGGATCAGCGCACCCTCGCCGGTCGGCACCGCGATCACGAGTGTGGACGCGCCCGTGCGCTTCGCAACCTCTCCGATCACGCTCCGGTCGCCGACGACTCGAACACCGCGAACCGAGAGGTTCCGCTTGAGCGGATCGTCATCGAGCACTGCCACCGGGTGGTACGAGCTCCCACTTTCGTAGAGCATCGAACGGACCATCCGTTGACCGCCTTCACCGGCGCCGAACACGATCGCGCGAGCCCGCCCGTCGTCGCGCACCCGGCGGTGTTGGTCCACGGCGCGGCGCACGAGATGTCGGACACCACCCATCGCGACAAAGGCGATCAGCCCCGCGATGAGAACACTCGTGACCGGGACGAGTCGGGTGTCGACGGTCACGTCGACGACGACCAACACCAGCGTGGTGAGTCCGCTACAGAACCCGAGCGCGGGGACTTCCTCGAACGAGCCGAGCGTCCAGCGCCCGCGGTAGAGGCCGACCATGAAGCCGAAACCCGCTGATGCCAAGCAGGCGATGGGAACGAGGACGGCGACGTCGAAGTCCGCGATCCGCTCGGCGTTGAAATCGAGTCGCAGGCCGAGGCCCACGTAGAGCGCGGCCGCCCAAATCAGGCAGTCGACCGAGATTCGGGCAACTCTCCCGGTGCCGAATCGACGCCCGGGGACCGCGGACAGCGCGCGTGCCACCGGGCCGAGTCGGGACGGCAGCCAACGACTTCCTCCGCCAATCAGGCCCCAAGAATCCACCAGACTCGTTCCCCACGTCGAGCAACTTGCGAACCGACATTCTGACGCTCACGCTGAGTGGCCGCAAGGGGGAAAACAGCCTAATTTCTGGTTGGGGCGCTTTTGCAGGCGATTGTGCTTGCGCCGACGACCCCGGGCGGGGCAACGTGCTCGCTACCCGTGGCCAGCTTTCGCGCGCTCATCGAGTCTCAACAGTTCGGGGCCGGTCTCACCGCCGGCGCCGTCTGCGCATTCCTCGTCGTGATGGCAACCAGCATTCGCGGCCGGTTGGGGCGACCCGCACGAGACCCACTCCTCGATTCACGCGCAGCTTCGGGGGTTCCTCGGCCGCCGAGACCCTCGATCCCGGGGATGCTCGGCGGTGCGTTCGTCGTCGCGACTCTCGTCGCGACGAGGTGGCTGGGCCCCGACGTCGGCGGCGCAACGGTCTCGAGCCGGGTCGTCGTCGCGCTGTTGTTGCTCTGGCTGGCCGGCACGCTGGCCGCGCGCGTTCGACGGGGCAGGGGTCTCGCCGGCGGTCTGCTCGCCATCCCCGGCGGCGTGTTGCTCGCCAGCAGCGTCGCCGGATCGCGGCCTTGGGCAGCGGCACTCCTCATCGTCGGGCCCGCGATCGCCGGCACCGGCACCGCCGATCTCGACGAACGCCTCGGCAGCTCGGGAACCGCGGCACTTGCCTTTGCCGTCGCCCTGGGCGGCATGTACGCCACCGTTCCTGACACCGAGCTGGTGCGAAGCGGGCTCGGCGCCGCCACATGGATCACCCTCCTGGCGTGGCCATTCGCCGTGGGGCGGATCGGGCGGGGCGGCGCCTACGGAGCATCGGGGCTCTTTCTCTGGATGGCCTTGGTCGCCGGCGCGGGGCGTCCGGGTTCGACGATCGGTGCCGCGGCATGTCTCGGAATGCTCATCGTCGAGCCATTGGGACGCCTGCTCGCCCGGCCCGTTCCGATGCGCCCGACTCGACCCGGCATCACCCCGCCGGCTTTGATCATCGCCGCGCAGTGTGCGCTCGCCCTCTACTTCTCCCGCGTCGCCGGGTTCCAAGTCCTCGCTTCCCACGCTGCGCTGATGGCGCTTCCGGCTTTGGTCGCTGCGGTCATCGTCACGATCGCAGTCGCTCGAACTGGTACCCGCGCCCGACGATGACCCGTGCTCCGCATCGCTCCGTCCTAGACGAAGCCGGCACGCAAGGACGCTACGACCGCGACCAGGGCAACTCCAAGCGTCATGGCGAGCGCAGCCAATGGTTCCAGTCCCGCCGCGACGACACCGAGCGTGCTCAAGACCACCTGCCCGAGCGCCAGGATCGAGGTCGACGCGGCCACGCTCACCCCACGGTCGACGAGCTGGTCATACACATGACTCCGATCGCCCGTGAAAAGGGGGCGCCGTGTCCGGAGCCGGCGCCATACGGCGATGGCAGTGTCAAGAATCGGGACCGCAACGATGAGCGGTGCCGCGAACCACACCGACCAGCGGGTGACCCCGTCATCGGCAAGCGACGGAATCATCGCGAGTGTCGTACCGACGAGATAGGCGCCGCCATCTCCGAGGTAGATGCGCGCCGGCGGGCGATTGAACACCAAGAAACCAGCCAATCCGCCGGCGAGGGCCAGGGCGAAGGGCGTCGCGTCATTGCCGAGGAACGCGCCGGCGAGTGCCGCGACGAGGGCCAGTGACCCAGCGAGCCCGTCCTGGCCATCCACCAGATTCACCGCGTTCAGCAGGACCACGACGAATCCGGCCGTTGCGATCTTCACAAACGGATCCCCGGGTACGACCACCGCGGCCGCGACGCCAATGAGCAACTCGAGACCGAATCGGACGCGGGGCGGGACGGCCCGGATATCGTCGACCACGCCGAGCGCGAAGGCGAGAACGAGCGGCAAGAGCAGCACGTACCGGCCGGTGGCCGCCACGCCGATGGCGCACCCACACAGCACCGGCACTCCCCCGAGGTAGGGCACCGGACGCTCCTGCGGCTTCAAGGGCCCGGGGCGATCCACCACACCCGTCCGCCGCGCGAGGGCGGCAGCGAGGGGGGTGACGGCGAGGGCGACCAGCGCCGCTAGCGCGAACTCCACACCAGCACCTCGGACGGCGTCCCTCGGTGGACGGCGATACTCGTGTGCGCGACAAAACCGCACACCGCGTAGAGCCCAAGGGCCGCAGCGTTGTCGGCACCAGCGACCACCTTGGCGGCGGTGGTCCCCCGTCGAATGAACTCGTCGAGAGCAAACGTCACCAGGCGGCGACCGATGCCGCGCCCGGCGGCCGACGCCTCCACTGCCACCGCCAGGATCTCGGCCGCCGGGAGGTCCTCGCCCCGGGTCGGATACCGCAGGGTCTCGAGCACTCGGCGCCACGACCGCAGCAGCCGGGGTGCGGTCACGAGGCCGGCGGCGATCCCGTCTCTGACGAGAAACGACCGGTACAGGCGGCCGACGTCGAGCGCTCCGGCCGCAAACCCGACGACCTGGTAATCGGCCACCGCGACCACGACGAACCCCTCGGGCGACACGATGACCCTTCGGTAGAGCCGGCGCAGGAAGCCAGTCCCGAGTTGCGAAAGGAAGCCTTCCGAGATCCGCGTCGCGTGCAGCTCGGCCAGACGGGCCGCGTCGGTAACGGTCGCGGCCCGAAGGACCAGCTCCGACGCCGTCACGTCGAAACCTCCGGTCGATCACTGAGCAGTTGCTCGTAGACCGCGAGGGTCGTGGCGATGACGCGCTGTTCGTCGAACTCCGATCGGGCCTTCCGCCGCGCGGCTTGCCCCATCGAGCGGCGCAGGGCCGGGTCGCTCGCGAGCTGCTCGATCGCGCGCTCGAGCGCTCCGGCGTCGCGGGGAGGGACGAGCAGCCCGGTTACGCCGTCGTCGACCACCTGGCGGCAACCACGGATGTTCGTGGCAATGACCGGCACTCCCATCGCCGACGCCTCCATCGCCGAGCGAGGCCAGCCCTCGCGGTACGAAGCCAGCACGTACAGGTCCATCGCTGCGTATAGCGCATCGACGTCGTCACGCATGCCGAGGAACGTGATCCCCAAGCGCTCGGCCCGCGCGAGATCGGCCGTCGTCACCGCGTCGGCTTTGGCCTCGTCGCGAGGTCCGGCCACGAAGACTCGGAGGTTCGGCAGCCGACCCCGCAGCGCCTCGACGGCCGCGAACACCTCGCCGTAGCCTTTCTCCCACACCAACCGACCGACCAGACCGCACACCACGTCGTCGGCCCCGGCACCGACCGATGCCCGAATCGCCGCGACGCGGTCGGTCCCGATCCGGCCCGGTTCGAAGCGGGTGAGATCGATACCGTTCCCCAGAAGGTGGAGCTTTCGATCCGGGACGTGCAACCGACGCAACGTCTCGACATCCTCCGGGTTCTGTACAAACTCCGCGTCGGAGCACGTGACTGCCGCCCGTTCGAGGCCGTACACGGCCGCACGCTTGGACCAAGTGTCCTCGGGAAGGGCGTAGAGACCATGCACTGTGTTGACCACCGCGGGGACGCGTGCCGCGCGGGCAGCGACCCGACCGTAGACCCCCGGTTTCGGATTGTGCGTGTGCACGATGTCGGGCCGAAGCCTCCGGAACAGCCGGAAGAGGTCGATCGGAGCCCGCAGATCCGCCCGAGGGTCGACCGCACGTGTGAGTGACGGCAACGAATGGTGCGCGACTCCGAACTCGGTCAGTTCCGCGACAAAGGGTCCGGGCCCCGAGACGCCCGTGACCTCGTAGCCAGCGTCGCCGAAGGCCCGCAGCTGGTGACCGAGCAGAAGCGCCAAGCTCATGTCGCTGGTCGCAACGTGCACGACCCGTGGTCGCCGGCTCACGGACAGCCGCTCACGTCACCGCAGTCCGGTGCCGAACCCGATTCAGCGCTCTCCGGACGCTGTCCTCGAGTTCCATGCCGCCGCGAGCCTTGGCTCGAAACCACCGCATCCCATCGGAGGCCTGTACGGGTGATCGCGCGAGCCGGTACGGATCCGTGTCACCGAATCGGTTCAGTCGAGTACCCGCGAGCGCAGCCGAACGGAACCGTTCACGGACAGCGGCCTCGGCGGGTGGGGACCCCGGGAGGGCCTTCGGGTACGCGAAGTGTTCCGGCGACACGCCGAGGTGGTCTTCTATCAGCCGTCGTGACGTGTCGAGCTCCCGCGCGATCTCCGACGGCGCCAGCCGATCAAGCAAAGCATGGGTATGCGTGTGCGAACCAACGGTGACCAGGCCACCGGCCAGCGCATCCTTCAGACCCGACCACGAGACCGGCGGCGCCCCATACGGCAGCGGCTTGTTGCCGTCGACGAATCCCGTGGCCAGGTACAGCACGACGGGCACGCGGTACTGCGCCAGCACTGGCATCGCATGGTCGACGAAGTCCCGCGTGCCGTCGTCGAAAGTGACAACGACACGGTCGCGGGCGGCTGCCTGCCCTCGGGCGAGGTCATCGAGACCGGCGTCGAGGGAGGTCAGGAGCCCACGGTCTGCGAGCCAGGCCATTTGCTCGGTGAATCTGGCCACCGGAAGGTCGAGCTCCAGCCCACTGTTCCCGCCGACGCGGTGGTAGATGAGTACCACGACGCCGCTGGTGCGCGGACGGAACCGGTCAGCGGTCGCCGCGAACCACTTCAATGCCTGACGCGCCTCCGCGCGAACCCGGCGGCCGGAGGCGTGCCCGGCGGCGTGCTGCTTCATAAGCACTCGCCGGAGAAGACGTGACCTCGCAGTATGCCCTTCGCGTCGAACACGAGCGGAGCGTGACGTGCGATCTCAGCCGGGTCGAACTCCGGGTGGTCGACGAGAATCGCAACGAGGTCAGTGTCCGCGAGGGTGGCCGGCGAGTACTCGACCAGCTGAGCCGAAATCCGACCCTGGCTCGATGCAGGGATGTGAGGATCACACGCGGCGATCTGCGCGCCGAGCGCGGCGAGCCGATCCGCCACGACAATCGAGGGCGACTCGCGCCAATCTGAGGTCGCCGCCTTGTACGCCATCCCGAGCAGCAGGATCCGGGTGTCCCGAACCGCGCGACCGTGCTGGTTGAGCAAGGCGGTGATCCGTTGGACCACATACTCCGGCATGTGCTCGTTCACATCGTTGGCGAGTTCGACGAAGCGGAAGGAATGACCAGAGCGTCGGCGCACCCGCCACGACAAATACGAGGGATCGACGGGGAGACAGTGACCCCCCACGCCCGGGCCAGGGGTGAAACGCATGAACCCGAACGGCTTCGTCGATGCGGCATCGATCGACTTCCATACGTCGACGCCCAAGTCGCCGGCGAACATCGCGAGTTCGTTGACGAGCGCGATGTTGACGTGGCGGAAGGTGTTCTCCAGCAGCTTGACGAGCTCTGCTTCGGCAGTCGAATCGACGGGGACGACCTCGTCGACCAGGCTCCCGTAGAACTCGGCCACGGCTCGACACGAGGACTCGTCGATCCCGGATACGACCTTGGGAGTGTTCTCGAAGGTCCAGGTGGCGTTTCCGGGATCGATGCGCTCTGGCGAGTAGCCCAGCGCGAAGTCAGCGCCCGCCCGGAGTCCGGACCGTTCCAGGATCGGTTGGAGGAGCTCCTCGGTGGTCCCCGGGTAGGTCGTGGACTCGAGTACGACAAGCCCGCCCGGCGTGAGCGCCCGGGCGAGCATGGCGCCCGCAGCCTCCACGTGAGTCAGGTCCGGAGTGCCATCGCGCAGCGGTGTGGGAACTGCGATGACGGCCACGTCGAAGCCCTGGAGCGCTGCCGGATCGTCGGTGGCCTCGTAGGATCCTGGTGGCAGTGCCCGGAGTCGGACGGGATCGACGTCTTCCACGTAGGAACGGCCCGCTCGGAGCGTGGCCACCCGGCGGGAGTCGACGTCGAAGCCCGTCACCCGGAAACCGACCTCGGCCGCGCGGACCGCCACCGGCAAGCCGACGTAACCCTGTCCCATCACGACAACGTGCGCAGTGCGGTCGTCGAGTTGCCCCATCAGCCGAGCACACCCATCGTGTGGCCCTTCGAATCTGTCTGCCCGGAAACAGCAGAGACTAGCGCCGCACGCCGCTCTCCCCGACCGTCATCGCCTCCGGGTACGGCCCGTCGACCCCGACGCGCGCCGAGCCAACAACGCCACGAGCGAGTCCGAAAACAGCGTCGCAGTGCCCGACGCGCTGAACCGCTGAATCTGGCCCCGACCGGCCACGCTCATGGCGGCCAGGCGCCTTCGGTCTGCCAGCAGCGTCACCACTTCGTCGGCCATCCGATCAAGGTCGACGCCCGGCAGAAGCACTCCCGTCACGCCGTGGTCCACGACCTCCGCGACACCGCCGACGGGGACCGAGACGACTGGGCTACCAGCCATGACGGATTCGATCGCGACCCCGGGGATCCCTTCGAGATCGCTCGTCAGCACCAAGAGCTCGACCCCGGCCAGGAT
>JAENVU010000480.1 GCA_016650415.1 Acidimicrobiia bacterium | reverse complement strand
GTCGCTCACCACGGCGCGCTGATCGTGCGGAACCTCCTCGAAGCTGGCGATGTGCGGCGCATCCTCGAGGGCATGCACCGCGCCCAGGCACAACTCGATCGCCCCGACGGCGATGATTCCGACGACGAAAGCGCCTCCTGGTACCAGCGGTATCCAGCGTCGGAAGGCGTCAACATGCGGTCCATGGTCCAAGGGCGAGGCGGGATCTGGATGGCCGACTCGCCCGCGAACACCGCGTTGATCCTCGACCTGCTGACATCGCGTGGCGTCATCGCCGCCGTCGCTGGTCATTTCGGGGAGCGTCCTTGCTTCTCCCTGCAGAAGTCGACGCTTCGCCGTCTGGAGCCCACGTTCCGTCTTGCCACCTGGCACCAGGATGGAGCGTTCCTCGGATCGGACGTGCGCACGATGAACGTGTGGGTGGCGCTCTCACCGTGCGGCGGCGACCGCCCGACGCCCGGCCTCGAAGTTGTGCCGAAGCGAGTGGACGAGATCCTGTCGCTCGAAGGCGGCTTGTTCCCCAACTCGATCGCGCCGGAGGCCGTCGAGGAGGTGGCAGCCGACGCACCCGCGGTTTGTCCGGAGTTCGAACCGGGTGACGGGATCCTCTTCGACGAACGCTTCCTCCACCGCACGTACTTCCACGCGAACATGAGCGAAGATCGATACGCCCTGGAATGCTGGCTCTTCGCACCGTCTCATCGGTCCCCCGATTATCTGCCGTTCCTGGTCTGAGAGAGGCGCCCGTTCCCATGCCCGAAGACCCCGGATCGATGCGTCGACGAGTTCGGAACAAGGTGGAGTCCTGGCGACGAGGCCTCTTGGGTATTCGGGCGGGGCAGGACACCTCTTGGTACTGGGCCGCGGTGCGCAGCCAACAGCCGCCGTTTGCGACTGCGGTGCTCGCCGACGCGCGGGTCACGATGCGGCGACGGGGCGAACGCTACGAGTTCCGGAACAAGGCGGATGCCGTGATCCAGATCGTTCGCCTGGCGATGGTCACCGATTCGTTCTTCGGTCAGATCTGCTACCGAGCAAAGGCGCGTTGCCAAACTCACCGGATCCCGTTTCTGCCTCGCCTGTTTCATCATCTCGCAGTGACCCACGGTGGGATCTGTATCGGTGACCCCGTGGTCATACAGCCCGGGGTGCAGATACCTCATGGTCACATCGTCGTGAATGGTGGCGTTCAGGTGGGCCCCAACGTGGTCCTGTCCCCGTTCACGACGCTCGGGCGGGTGAACACGGGCGCCGGCGGGCCGACGATCGGAGCCGGGGTGGCGATCGGGACCGGAGCGAAGGTGCTCGGTCCGGTCAAGGTGGGAAACCGAGCGAGGATCGGTGCGAACTCGGTGGTGCTCACCGACGTTCCGGCCGGCGCAACTGCGGTCGGGGTCCCGGCTCGGATCATTCTCCCCGAGTGAACGCCGGTTCCGACGCCACCGGCGCCCACCTCACGCTCCGAGGAACGCGCCCCGTGTTGCAGATGGAGAGTCGGGCCGGCGGCGAGGTTCGGCGCTACTGCCTGATGCGGGCGGGGACACCGGCCACGACGGCACCGGCGGGGACGTCGTCGACCACGACGGCGTTGGCACCGATGACCGCGCCCTCCCCGATGGTGACCGGGCCGATGATCTTTGCACCGGTCCCGATCGCGACGTTGCGGTGGATGGTCGGGCCCTCGTAGATGCCCTCCCGAAGTCCGATCGTGACGAAGGGTCGGATCTTGGCACCGGGATGGATCTCGACGAACCCGTCGATGACGATCTGGCCGTGAGGAATCCGGACGCCCGGATGCATGACCACCGGGTCGCCGATGGACACTTGCGCCCACGCGATTGCGAGCCGATGCGCCAGGCGAGGGACCCAGGGGATGTCGTGCCGTTGACATGCCGTCTTCAGCCGATAGAGCACGAGGGCGCCGAAGGCGTCGCTGTCCATGGCGAGGCGGAGTACCTCGGCAACGGTCGCGATTCGAGTCGAAGGCCGTTGTTGCAAACCGTCCGGCTTTTGGTTGGCCATCAGATCGGCGAGGACCGCGGCCCGGAATCCGGGATGGCGCTGGTGCAACTCGCGCATGATCGGGCGCTTCGACCGCCGGAGGCGAGGAACTTTCACTGCGTCGGGACTGTAGCCGGGTGATGTCGCACCGATGGCGCTGACGTCCTTCCGGCGCGAGACACTTTGGCCGGTGTGGAGCCCGGTCAGGACACGCGGCGGAGGAACCCGCCGGGGTTGAACGTCAGTGAATACTTCTCCATGAGCGGATCCGTCATGAATCGGCCGTCGGTGTTGAGCACCTGCTTCAACGCCTCGAGGGGCCCCGGGCCGAACGCCGGCCACACCGGGTTGCCGTTCACGATCGTGTCGGTGACGACCACATAGGACCCGACCGGTACCAGCGAGGCGTAGGACCGGAACTGACCGACGGTGCTCACCCGGTCGGTGCAGGCGCCGAGGACCACGAGCGCACGGCCCGAGCCGACGATCCGGTCCACCTCGTCGCGGACGGCCTGCTCGAGGGCGATCCCGGCGAGGTAACGAAGGCGCGGGTGTTGCGGGGACTCCGTGGCGACTTCGGTGTCGATCGCGAGCACCTCTCCGTGGCCGACGAGTTCGCAGATCGACGCGAGGAAGAGCGAGCGCCCGCCGTCACCGGCGCCGATCTCGACGATCCAGTCGGGTCGGACCTCTGCGATGATCTCCTGGTACGCGAGGAGATCGGTCGGTGCGCTCGTGATCCGGCGTCCGAGCCAGGTGGTGTTGGTCCACGGCAGGCTCCGCCACACCGCCTCGGTGAATCCCGCCTCGAGTTCCTGGGGGACCGGCGTCGGCGAGGTTGGGACGCCGTCGTTGCCGGCGCGAGCGCTTTCGGTGAACGCGGCCGCCGACATACGTCTGGGCTTCGATCGGCGCGCGGCCTGGTTCGGGACGCGACCGACGAAGTGAATGGGCTTTCCGGGCCCCTTGAACGGCCGGCCGCGCAGCTCGCCATAGTGGCGGCTGTACCCGAAGACGCGGTCGCGGCGCAGGGCGGCATCGGTCTGGTTGGTCGTCGTACCGCCGTGGACCTGGTGGAACGATCCCTCGCCGAGGATCGTGCACACCGTGACGTCGGGGGAGGAGCCGAGCCGCTCGTACAGTTCGAGGTTCGCGTAGCCACCACCCGGCATGTCGAAGCTCTCGTCGAAGCATCCGACCTGCTCGAGCTGCGCGCGTGGCACGAACATGCAGTTGCTCTCCCACAGGCCGTCGAGCCAGTCCCGGTCTCCGACGAAGTTGCCGATCTCGAACAGTCGGTGGCCTGCGCTCGGCCAGCGGATCGACTCGAAGAGACGGTCTTCGTACTCCTGGTCGTACCCGTCATCCATGGCGTCGCCCTGTTGGCCAGGGCCGACGTACCACTGCTGGGTTGCGACGATCGCCGGTGCGTAGGTGCGCAGACCCGCGAGGCCGAAATGCAGCACCCCCGGCGTGAGCACGTGTGCGCCATCGATCATCAAGGCGAAGGCGCGGCCGCGTCCGGCGCGTATCCCCTGGTTGAGCGCCCGGACCGGCGATGGCTCGGCCCCCGGGCCGACATCGAGCAAGCGGAACTCCGGCCCGAAGCTGCTCACGAACTCCGGCGACAGCCGCTGGTCCGGATCGGAGCCGTTCTCGACCACGATGACCTCGTAGGTCACGTCCTCGAGCCCTTCCTGGTAGGCGCGCGAGAGCGAGTGGAGTGTGCGTGCCGCCTCGCGGCGCATGTTGTAGAAGACCGCCACGACCGAGAGGTCGACGGGCTCGGGCGGTGATGGGGGAGCAAGTGGCGGATGGGCAGGCCGGAGATCAGCTGCGGTCGGCGTCGCGGTCGTGGTGGCCTCGTCGGCGTGAGATCGTCGCCACGCGACCGCCGCGGCGTCAACCGGTTCGAGCGGCGTCGAGATTCCGCGCTCCCGGCGGAAAGCATCGACCTGCTGGCGGCACTGCGAATCCGGCCGGTCGTCGACGACCACGTAGCCCCCATCGGGAACCTGGTCGTAGAGGGCCTCGAGTACGGCCCGTGCGTCGGTGCCGGTGCCACGTCCGATGCGCAGCAGGGCGATAGAGCGGTCCGCGACATCGCGCAGCGTCGCGTCCGCCGGGCCCTGGAGGAAGGCGACACGGTCGTCGAGCACGCCGAATCGCTCGAACCCGTCTCGGACCAGGTTGAGATCCGCTCGGAGTCCGGCGATGCCCTGGGCAGGCAGGGTGGGTGCCGTCGCTGGTGGTTCAGCGGCCCGGAACCGATCTGCGACCAGGACATTGCGCTCGGCGATCTCGTGTGCGTCGAGGTAGGCCCTCATGAAGATCGCCCCGCCACCGCGTCCGGTGCCGTATTCCACGAGGTCTCCCGGGACCTGGGCCGCGCACACGGTGTCAAGACAGTGCTCGAGGTGGTCGAGTTGGGCGCGACCCATCGGCGTGTAGGGCAGGAAGTTCGTCGCGGCGCCCGCGTCCGGTCCGCCCGGTCCGAAGCGGTTGCGGGCGATGCGCCGGTACGCGGTCTGTTCGTTGCGGACCGGGTCGCGCAGCTGGTTCGGAACGAGCGGCCGGGCCTTGGTGATGTGTTCGACGAGCAGTTCGAACCTGACTTCGTGGTCCAGGTAGTGCTCGTTCAAGAGCGCTGACTTGACGACCTCGAGATAGCGCCGCCGCGCCCGGGCGAGTTGCTGATTCTCCTGGAAGTAGACGTTGTGCTGGAACATCATCGCCCGCAGGCGAACTTGCTCGGCGACTTCGAGAAGACGACCGCGTCCCTCGGCACTCTCGAGGTGATCGAGTGCGGCGGCGAGTTCGGGTTGCTCGGACAAGCGCGACTCTTCGACGACGATGGCCAGACCGAAGTAGATCGGCAAGACCACGACCCGCAAGGGGCGGTCGTACTCGGCGACGAAGTCGTCGAGGCCCGTCATCACTCCGTTTCGTGGTCCCCCTTCCTCCAACGCGTTGCACATCGTGGGGTTGAGTCCGCCGCGCTCGATCAGCTTCTTTCCCCCGGGCCGCATCCCGCGTTGTGCGTAGGGCTGACGGAACTCCTCGGGGATCTGCTCCGGCGCGTAGTAGAGGTCGCGGCGCCCGTAGGGCCAGCCGACGTCGTGCATCACCATGACCGGCATGGGTGCTCCGGCGCGGCGCGCACCCTCGGACAGGAGCCGCAGCTCGTGATACACCGTGTACCAGTTGTGATCGCCGTCGATCAGCGCAGCATCCATTGGCGGCAGCGTGGGAAGTACCTCGAGGCTCAGCGCCTCGTGGAAGACGTAGCGGCCGGGGAACGCCCGCTCGTGCTCGCGGGGGTCGAAATCGGGGACGGGATCGATGACGTGGAGTTCGGCGTCAGGGCCGAGGTCATCGAGCATCTTGATGGTCGTCTCGCCGCGCAGCGCGCCGATCTCGACCACCCGGCGCGCGCCGGCGGCGTGGAGAATTGGTGCGATAGCAACGTCCCATAGCGGAAACATGGTGCGGTTCCTCCCTCTCGCTGGCCGGACCGGAAAGGTAGCAGCGCGTCAGGGCGTCTCGGTCGTGCTCCTCCGGCATCTACGCTGCCCTCGTGCCGATCGACAGGCTCGAAGCGGGGCAGCGAGGGCGTCGACGCCGCGCGGCGTCGTTCGTCCTGTTGGCAGCAATGGCATCGGCAATGCTCGTCAGCATCGATGCACCGGCGGGGGCACATACGCCCCACGACGTGATCGTCGACGTCGCCGTGTCTCCGGCGTACGCCTCGGATCGGACCGTGCTCACGATTTCTGGCAACCGCGTGCTGCGTTCGACCGACGGCGGCCGCCGATTCCGGGAGACCCCGGTCGGGCTCGATCCCAACTTCCCCATGGCACGGATCGGCTTCGCGCCGTCGGATCCCCGCATCGTCTACCTCACGTCGAGGGGTGGCGGTGTGTACCGCTCCGACGACGGCGGACGGCAATGGCGTTCCACCGCCGTCAGCCCGGGGAGTGCGAACACGGCGGACGTCACGGTTTCGCCGCGATCGTCCGAGGTCGTGGTCGCGCGAGGGGGAATCTTCGGCACTCTCGCCCGCACCGACGACGGTGGGCGTTCCTGGTCTGACGTCCCCAGCGTGTCTGGGATCGGGGCGCTGGTGTTCGTCCCCGGCCGAGACGGCAGGGTCGTGGCCGGCAACTCGCGTGGGGAGCTGCTGCTGTCCGACGACGACGGCCGCTCGTTCCGCGTGCAGGCTGCGCCATCGGCGACCGCACCGATCACCGCCATCACTGCCGCGCCGTCTGGCCCGCTGTTCGCGGGGACCGAGTCTGGTGGCGTGCTCCGGAGTGACGACCGCGGCGAAACCTGGGCCAAGATGGGGGGACGGCTCGCCGGTGCGCCGGTCTACTCCCTCGTTGTGTCGCGTACGTACGCCCGGGACCAGAGCGTCTGGGCATCGACATGGCACAGGGGAGTCTTCCGGTCGACCGACGGCGGTAGCACCTGGACCCCCCAGCGAAGGGGTCTCACCGGCGATGAACAGGCCGTCACGATCAAGTCACCCCAGTTCCGTTCGCTGGCGGTCGCGCCGCAGTCCCCCGGGCAGCGCTTGTTCCTGGCCGGCTACGACGGCCTGTTCGTGTCGGACGATGGTGGTGCAGCGTGGTCCGAGGTGCAGACCCAAGCTGACTACATCTCCGGCCTTGCGGTGTCACCCGACTTCGACACCGACCATACGGTCGTCGTCAACACGTACGTGAAGGGCACCTTCATCTCGCGGGACGGCGGCGCATCGTTCACGCCGAGTGATCGCGGTCTACGGCTGGATACCCTCGGAGAGGGCAACAAGGTGCTGCCCCTGTGGCGAATGCACAACGTCGTCTTCTCACCGGAGTACGGCTCCGACCGCACCATCTTCACCGCCACCTGGATCAGGTTCGTCAAGTCGGTCGACGGGGGGCGGACCTGGAAGCGGATCGTCGTCGCCCCGCCGCCGCCCGACACCCCGTTGCGCCAGTTCGTGATCGGC
>JAENVU010000479.1 GCA_016650415.1 Acidimicrobiia bacterium | reverse complement strand
GTGGTGGACTAATCCGATTGGCACCACGTATTTCCTGTGCGCGCGAACCACCCCGAAGAACTCAGCGCATAATCCCCCCTTCAGTGCATCGCTGGGTTGGCTCAAGTGCTGACGTCAGCGGTCGATAAGTGACGCATGGCAGGTTCAAAGCTCGCAGCGCAGGTTCCCGCATCCCCGTCGGCGCTAGCGCCGTGCCCCGATTGCGGTCACGACCTGTCACCCCAGGCGTACGCATGTCCGCAGTGCGGGCGTCCGACTGGTCTCGCGCTCGATACGACGCAGTACTGCACGCGGTGCGGAAGCCGATCGGTCACAAAATCCCACGGTGTCTACGGGCGGGAGATCTTGATCCTCGTGGTGCTCCTCGCCTTGCCGTTGTTGGCGATCATCTACTACATCGGCAACACGCTGGAGCCGAGGTGTTCGTCGTGTCGCACGCGTGTTCGCAAGCCCCTCAACTCGCCTCCACGCGATCTCGAAGCTCAACTCGCCGAGCGGAAGATCCGGCGGAGCGTTCGACTGAAGCGCGGTCTTATTGCTTTTGGCGGCGCAGCGGCCGTGCTTCTCCTGGGCATCGCCTTGCAGGCGGCCCTTGTCATCTTCGTCGCCATCGTGGTGCTCGCGTTCGCTCTCGCCTACACGTTCGCAAAGTCGAAGCCGCTCGTCGCCTGACCTGCACAACGAGCGAGAGAACGTGCGCACCAACCGCGGAGCAGGGACCCACCTCGTTGAATCCGCGACGCACCACTAGCGCGGACCTCGACTCGGATTTCTCGCGGCCTACGCGCGGCCTGCGGTCCGGACCGACTCGGCGGATACCTCGTCCTTAGCCGTGTGACCAGGTGAAACTCGGTGGGCGATGCGGGATTCGAACCCACGACCTCTGCCGTGTGAAGGCAGCGCGCTAACCAACTGTGCCAATCGCCCGAGTGGGTCGAGGATAGTCAAGCGGAGGACGCCGACCGGAGCCGATCCAGGCCGGTACGCTGCCCCGTCACTTCGAGGGGGACGAGATGCCGGAATTTCAGGATGTTGCCGACGGGCTCGGCATGCCGTTGGCCGAGGCCATGAGCACGCAGCGAGCGGTGCGACGACTCCGGACCGACCCGGTCGACGACGAGACGTTGCTCGCCGTCATCGAGCTCGCGCTCAAGGCACCGACCGGCAGCAACGGCCAGGGCTGGGAGTTCGTCGCAGTGCGGGACGGCGACGTCAAGCACCAACTCGCCCGCCTCAATCGCCAGGCGTACTCGGTCTACCGCCGGTTCGCGAGCACTCGGGCCCGGGGGGATCTGAAGGCCGCCCGGATGCTGGCGGCAGTGCAATGGCAAGCGGATCATTTCGAAAACTCTCCCGTCATCGTCGTGGCGTGCCTCCGGGGCCGGCCGGGCATCTTCGGCTTCGGCCGAGCGGCCTTCTACGCCTCGATCTACCCGGCGGTACAGAACCTGCTGCTCGCCGCCCGGGGCCTGGGGCTCGGCGCCACATTGACGACGTTGCCGCTCTGGAACCGCACGCTGGTACGGCGAGCGCTGGGTTTACCGTCGTCGGTGACGCCCTGTGCGGTGATTCCGCTCGGATGGCCCGTCCGCGGCGGGTATGGTCCTACGACCCGCAAACCCGTCGGCGAGGTGGTACACCTCGATCACTACGGCAATCGGGCCTTCGAGCAGCGTGTCAGTGGCATCTCGACAGAATCTTGATGACCGTGGTTCCACATGCGTGGCTCAGATGCGAGATAATCAACGTCCGCTGAATGCCCGATCGACCTGTCGGGGTAGGTGAAACGTGGCCAGAAAAGGACGAGCGCGACGCTTCCGGGAAGCCCGCGAGCTGAAGCAGGGCTTCGACGACGGCATGTTCCGTGAAGGAAGCGGAACCCTTGCCGACGTCGACGACGATGAGGCCGGCATCGTCTATCTCGAGGATGACGGCGACGATGGTGCCGACAAAGAGCCCTGGGACCCGGACGAGGAATACAACCGCCGCGGGGCCTAGTCACCTCCCGCGGCCACCCTCCTCTACCCCACGCGCGGTGGAGCCGAATCCGGGTCGATGCCGAATGTCACGACGGCCTGCTCGACGATTTCCGCTTTGATCTCCCCGCTTCGGGCGAGTTGGTACAGCGTTGCCACGACGATGTGTGATGCATCGACCTCGAAGTGCGCCCGGAGCGCAGCCCGCGTGTCGGACATGCCGTAACCGTCGGGACCGAGCGTCACGAACGGCGAATCCACGAACCGGCTGATCTGGTCGGGAACGAGCGTGGTGTAGTCGGTCACCGCGACCACCGGACCTCCGCCGGCTGCGAGTTGCTCGCTGACGTAGGGCACCCGAGGCGCGGCGGTTGGATGGAGACGGTTCCACCGTTCACAGTCGAGCGCGTCCTCCCGCAGCAGTTTGTAACTGGTCGCGCTCCACACGTCGGCCGCGACTCCGTACTGATCGGCGAGGATCGACTGCGCCTCGATGGCCGCGGTCATCATCATGCCGCTGGCGAGGATCTGCGCGGCGATGCCGTCCGACTGCGTTGCCCGGTAGCGGTAGAGACCGCGAATGACGCCCGCTTCGCACCCGTCGGGCATCGGGGGCATCGGAATGTTCTCGTTGTAGAGAGTCAGGTAATAGAAGCAGTCCTCGGGGTTCTCGCCGTACATCCGCAGGAGACCGTCCTCGACGATGATCGCAACCTCGTAGGCGAAGGCCGGGTCGTACGAGCGGCAGTTGGGCACCGCGCTCGCGAGCAGTTGGCTCTGACCGTCACAGTGCTGGAGCCCCTCGCCCGTGAGCGTCGTCCGCCCGGCCGTCGCCCCGAGGAGGAAGCCTCTCCCCCGCTGGTCGCCGAAGGACCAGATCAGATCGCCCACCCGTTGGAATCCGAACATCGAATAGAAGACGAAGAAGGGAATGAGCGGTTCGGACCAGGTCGCGTAGGCCGTACCGGCCGCCGTGAACGACGCCATGGATCCGGCTTCGGTGATGCCCTCCTCGAGGATCCGACCGTCGCGCGACTCGCGGTAGGAGAGGAGAAGTCCGGCATCGACCGGCTCGTAGGTCTGGCCTCCCGGCGCATAGATCTTGATGTCGGAGAAGAGCGCGTCGAGCCCGAAGGTCCGGGCCTCGTCGGGAATGATCGGCACCACGCGCGGCCCGACGTTCGGATCGGCCAGCAGCTTGCGCATCATGCGTGCGAACGCGGTGGTGGTCGATGCCATCAGCTTCTCGCCGGTACCGGCTTTGAGCTCGGCGAACGTGGACTCGGCCGGCGCCGGCAACGCCGGGGCGGCCGAACGTCGGCTCGGCAGGGAACCGTTGAGGCGCGCGCGCCGGGACCGGAGGTACTGGATCTCCGCGGAATCCTCTCCAGGATGGAGATACGGAGGTTGGTCCGTGAGCTGCTCGTCCGAGACCGGCAGATGCAGGCGATCGCGAAACGCGCGCATCTCTTTGGTGGTGAGCTTCTTGACGCCGTGGGTCGCGTTACGGGCCTCGACCCCGGATCCGAGCGTCCACCCCTTGACCGTCTTGGTCAGGATGACAGTGGGACTCCCCCGGTGGTCGACTGCCATCTGATAGGCGGCGTAGAGCTTGCGGTAGTCGTGGCCACCACGCGGGAGCCGCTCGAGGTCCTGATCGCTCAGATGCTCGACCATGGTGCGCAGCCGCGGGTCGGGACCGAAGAAGTGTTCACGGATGTACGCGCCGGATTCGGTCGCGTACTTCTGGAACTCGCCGTCGACGGTCGAGTTCATCCGTTCGACGAGCACCCCGTCGACATCCGCGGCGAGCAGGGCATCCCATCCGCGTCCCCAGACGACCTTGATCACGTTCCAGCCGGCACCGCGGAATGCCATCTCGAGTTCCTGGATGATCTTCCCGTTGCCGCGGACAGGCCCGTCGAGCCGCTGCAGATTGCAGTTGACGACGAAGATCAGGTTGTCGAGTTGCTCACGGGCCGCGATCGACAAGCCGGCTTTCGACTCGGGTTCGTCCATCTCGCCGTCGCCCACGAAGCACCAGACCTTGGCGCCGCTGGTATCGGCCAGTTGGTGGTGCAGCAGGTATCGGTTGATGCGGGCCTGGGCGACCGCGTTGAGCGGACCGAGTCCCATCGAGACCGTCGGGAACTCCCAGAAGTCGGGCATCCGGCGCGGATGCGGGTACGAGGACAATCCGTGCCCGCCCACCTCGCGCCGGAATGCTTCGAGTTGGTCCTCGCTCAGCCGACCTTCGAGGTAGGCCCGGGCATAGATGCCGGGCGCGGCATGGCCCTGGAAGAAGACCTGGTCACCGTAGCCACCGTCGTCCTTGCCGCGGAAGAAGTGGTTGAACCCCACCTCGTAGAGCGCGGCGGCCGACGCGTAGGTGGAGAGGTGCCCTCCGAGGCCCTCGAACCGGTGGTTGGCCCGGTCGACCATCGCCACGGCGTTCCACCGGACGTAGGCACGAATGCGGCGCTCGAGGTCTTCGTCGCCGGGAAACCACGGCTCCTGCTCGGGCGGGATCGTGTTCAGGTACGGCGTCGAGATCGCCCCGGAGATACCGACCGCGCGCTCGGAGGCGCGCTCCAGCAGTCGGGTCAGGAGATACCGGGCTCGGGACCCGCCCGAGCGGTCCACGACCGCATCGAGTGACTCCAGCCACTCGCGCGTCTCTCCCGGGTCGGTGTCCGGGAGTTGATGGACGAAACCGTCGGCTGACACAAGATGCTCCGGGGGTGGGGGTCCCCCGAGGTTACGGCGCGAACGCGGTCTCCTCGGCGCCATGGCCCAGGTTCGCGTGAAGTGCGGCTTCGGCCCGGTAGAGCGCCACCGGATCGGCGAGGCCCTTCATCATGACGGGACCGAGCTCGGTGAACACGATGTCGGAGAACGTCCCGGCGTCGACGAGTGCTTCCGAGACGAGCAGTTCTCCCGGCGAGGCGACGTCGACGATGCGCGCCGCAACGTTCGCGTCATGACCGATGAGATCGGTCCCGCGTTGGGACGGTGACCCCCAGTGGGCACCGACCCGCACGAGCAGCGGCACCATCTCGACCTCCGCGGCGGCCTCGAAGGCCACCAGGATCCGGAGCAGGGTGACGATCGTGTCGAGGGGGTCGACGAAGAAGAGCATGAGGCCATCGCCGAGCTCCTTGACGATGCGCGCATCGGGTGGGAGCAGGCTGCGCACGATGCGCTCCTGGATCGAGAGCAGACGCAGTGCTTCGTCGTCACCGGCCGACGCGGTGAACTCGGTGAAGCCGACGAGGTCGGTGAAGACCACAGCCCCGGTCGTGGTGGTCATCGCCGCTCCCGGATCCGGATGCGTCCACTCACGGACCGCCCGATCACCGAGCAGTCCTCGCCCTCGGTGACCTCGCAGATGCAGCCCCCGCTCACCGAGATCAGCGAGGCCTTCGGGTGGACACCCTGGGGCAACTCGACGGTGACCGAACCCGACACCGAATCGGCGCGGGCGTCTGCCGCGGTGGTGAGCCCGACATGAACACTGCCGCTCACCGAGTTGGCCCTGGCACTGCCGCCGACGTCGGTGACGTCGATTCGACCCGAGACCGACGCGACATTCAGCGCGCCGCCGACGCGCCCGACGGTGATGCGTCCGTTCGCAGTCTTGATGCGGCAGTCACCGTCGACGGTGCCGACGTCGACGCGCCCGGACACGCTCCGGGCGTCGAGCGCGGCGCACGCGTCGATCTCGACCCGGCCGCTGCGGGTCGTGATGCGGAGTTCGCCGAGGCGGCCGCCGAGTTCGACCGATCCGGAATGCGTACCGACGACGAGATCCGTCCCCTCGGGGACTCTCATGCGTACCCCGCCCGAGGAGCCCTTCACCTCGAGGACGCCCCCCATCGGGTGTTCCTGGCCCTGGTCGATGACGATGTCGCCGCGCGACTCGGCCACAACGTGGACCCGGCCCGACGAGGCAGTGATGCGAATGGGATCCATGACCGGATCATCGCAAAGATTTGCGGACCGCCGAAGGGATACGCCGAGGGTCACACTCGGCGGGTCCACCGAAACGCTCCGGACGCGCAGCAGCGAGGGCCGAAACCCTCGCTGCTTTTGCACATTTCCGGTGGGCGGTAGAGGACTCGAACCTCCGACCTCTTGCGTGTCGAGCAAGCGCTCTAACCAACTGAGCTAACCGCCCTGGTGGAGCGCAGAATCTAGCAGCCGGCCCGAACGGCGCGACTATTCGTATGCGATCGCTTCGAGGACGTCGAGGCGGCTGGCGTGCCAGGCCGGCAGGAGCGCCGCGACGAATCCGGCGCCGACCGACGCCACCACGAACCAACCCAGTTGACCGACCGGCACGATCATCGCATCGGTGAACTCACCGCGGAGGGCCGTCATCACGCCCCAACCCCACAGCAGACCCACGCCGATCCCGACCACACATCCGAGCACCGCGATGATCACGGACTCCCCCGACACCATTCCCCAGACCTGCCGGCGCGTGGTTCCGACCGTTCGCAACAGCCCGAGTTCGCGCGTGCGCTCGTAGACCGAGAGCATGAGCGTGTTGACGATGCCCAACACGGCGATCAGTTCGGAGAGCAACAGGAGGGCGACGAAGATGTTGAGGAACTGATCGAGGAACGACTGTCGCGAGTCGCCGTATTCGCGCAGTGTCTGCACGTCGACGTTCGGGAACGACCGGGCCAGGGACGACTTCAGCGTGCGGGCGACCTGGTCTCCCATCCCGGGCTGGGTGCGGAGATACAGCAAGGTGTCCTGCGGGGTACTGCCGAACGCGGTTGCGTGCAACGACTCCGAGACCAGGAAGTCGATCGGGAACGCTCCCGAGAATCGCCGCGTCTCGTAGACCCCCGCGACCTCGAGCGCTGACGGCCCGAGCCGCGGGAAACTGATCGTGAGCATGTCGCCCACGCCGAGGCCGAGGGAGTCGGCCTCCTTGCCGGAGATCAGCACCTGCCGGGGAGTGATCGAGTTCGGTGCCCGCCCGCGGAACTTGAAGTCGATCACGTCGTTGAAGCCCTTGGGGGTGATCCCGTTGACGATCTCTTCGTTGCCCGCCACGCCGGCCGAACCCCACTTGAAGGCGACTGCTGCGGTCACGCCCTTGACCTTGCGGGCCCGTTCCCGGACGTCCGTCGAGAAGTTCGCGTAGCCGGGAGAGGTGATGATGACCTGGGCTCTCACGTCGTACAACGACGTCCGGGCCGACGCCTTGAGGCTCGCGCCGAAGATCGAGACCAGCGCGACGAGTGCAAGGCCGACGACCAACGCCGCGGCGGTCACCGTGGTGCGGCGCGGGTTCCGCATGGCGTTGCCGCGGGCGAGTGTCCCGGTCACACCGAACACGGTGGGAAGCGGCCGACCGATCACCGCGGCGAGGGGCCGTGCACACAACGGGCCGAGCACCACGATGCCGACGAAGATCACGAAGCCGCCGAGGAACGTCAACGCCACCGACTGGTCGAGTGGTCGAGGGCCCCATACGCCGTAGGCACCCACCGCCGTCCCGACACCGGTGACGAGCACGCCACTCACGATTCGTCCGACGGTCGAGCGGAACTTCGTGGTCGTGCGCAGATCGCCGATTGCCGCGATGGGTGGCGTGCGCGCCGCGCGGATGGCCGGGAACACCGCCGCCAGTGCAGTCACTCCCACGCCCACGATCGCGCTGGCGACGATCGTGCGGTTGATGACCACGAGCGCTCGCGCCGGTACCGGGACGCCGAACCCGGGCAGCGCCCAGAGCAGGACCCGACCGAGGCCGACGCCGGCAGCGAAGCCCACCACCGACGCGATCACGCCCATGATGACCGCCTCCGCAAGCACGGAACCGACGATCTGTCGGCTGCTTGCCCCCATCGCCCGAAGGAGACCGAGTTCGCGGGTGCGTTGTGCAATCAGGATGGTGAAGGTGTTGAAGATGATGAACCCGCCGATGAGCAGCCCGATCCCGGCGAAGCCGAGCAGCATGTCGTTGAGCAGCGAGAGGAAGTCGTCGACCTGGCGTTGCAGCACCGCCGCGAACTCCGCCGCCGGTTTGACGGTCAGCGCGGGACCGACGGCGCGCTGAATGTCGGCGCTCAGCGTCGTGAGGTTGGTCCCGGCATCGGCGCGGACGAAGATGAAGTCGGCGAGGCCCGTGGCGCCGAACGCGCGCTCGGCTGTCTTCGGATCGAAGGCCGCCACGGTCGCGAAGCCGAGATCCTCACGGTCACCGAGTGACACGATGCCCACGATCCGGAATGGTTCCGCCGCGCCGGTGAGCAGCATGCGGACCGGATCCCCCACTGCGAATCCGTTGCGCTTCGCGGTTCCGGCATCCATGGCGACTTCGCCGTCACGGACCGGGCGCCGCCCTTCCACCAGCCGGGCCGGTCCGACCGAGTTCCCGCCGGCCCACGAGATGCCGAGGTTGATCGTGCCGAGTGCCTGGACGGCGTCGCGATTGTTCTTCTGGATGAAGCGGGCTTCGCCGATGAGGAACGGGGTCGCCTGGTCGACGCCGGACACCTTGCGGACCTCCGAGGCCGTCGCTGCGGGAATGCGCTGACGACTGGTGGCGCGGTCGCCGACCTGGGTCGGCGCGGCCACGACGAGATCACTCCCCGAGGCGTACTCCTGGAAGATCTCACCGAGGGATGCGTGGAGCGTGT
>JAENVU010000478.1 GCA_016650415.1 Acidimicrobiia bacterium | reverse complement strand
TTCCGTACCTGGGCAACCGCGCCGACCCTTTGTACGGTCGATGCGACGAGATCCGGGGACGGGAGGGCGTATGGCACGTATCGACGGTGGCGAAATACTTGTTCGAGCGCTGCGGGCCGAGGAGGTCGACACGATCTTCTCCATCTCGGATATCGCGTCCAGCCCGATCGTGCGCAGCGCGGACGCGGCGGGGATTCGCCACGTCGGTCCTCGGCACGAGAGCGCGGCCGTGCACATGGCCGACGCCTGGGCGCGCAGTTCCGGGCGTATGACGGTCGCCATCGGCGCCGCCGGTCCGGGGGTGGCGAACATGGTTCCCGGCGTGATGTGCGCGTGGGTCGAGGGCATCCCCCTGCTCGCGATCGGCACCCAGCGGGTGCGGCGCTCCATGCACGCGCTGCGGCGCGGCCGGTTCCAGTTCGGCCCCCAGGTTGAGGTGATGCGGCCCGTCACGAAGTTCGCCGCGTCCGTCGAGGAGGCCCGCCGGATCCCCGAGTTCGTGCGCGAGGCGTTCCGCCTCGCGCTCGCCGGCCGCCCCGGTCCCGCCTTCCTGGAGATCCCGGCCGATGTGCTTCTCGAGGAGGTCGACGAGGAGGAGATCGTGGTGCTCGATCCGGCGGTGTATCGCTTCGCGCCGGGGGCACCCGATCCCGAGGCGGTCGAGGCGGCGGCGGAGCTGCTGACCATGGCGCGCCGACCGCTGCTCCTGGCCGGATCGGGCGTGCACCGCGCCGACGCCAGCGAGGAATTGCTGGCGGTGGCCGAGCATCTCGGCGCGTTGGTGATGACGACGGCGCCGGCCCGCGGTGCGATCTCGGAGGACCACCCGCTCTCGGCCGGGATGGCGTTCCCGTGGGGGACCTCGGCGCACCTCGAGTCCGATGTCATCCTCGCGGTCGGCACCCAGGCGGGGGAGTCACTGCAGTACCTCTCGCCCCCCGCGTGGGCCGGACCCGCATCGCAACGCCTCGTGCATCTCGACTCCGACCCGACCCGGATCGGCGTGAACCGGCCCGTCGACGTGGCATTGGTCGGCGACGCGCGCGCCGGTCTCGCCGCGCTCGCGAAGGCGCTCGAACACCAGGGCCCGGCACGCGAGCCCGATCCGGCGGCCGCGGCCTACGCGGCGGAGGCCCGCGCCTTCCGGCGCATGTTGGCGGACTCGTACGCGGACGTCGAGGGGTCGCCGGTCCACCCCGGCCGCCTCGCCGTGGAGCTCGCGAGCCTCCTGCCCGAGGACGCGATCGTCTGCATGGACGGCGGGAACACGGGCCTGTGGGCCAACCTCGCGCTGACGGTGCGTCGGCCCCGCTCGCTCATGTGGACCGGCCACTACGGCCATCTCGGCACCGGGCTGCCCTACGCGATGGGCGCCAAGCTCGCGAACCCGGCTCGCCCGGTCGTGCTCTTCACCGGTGACGGGGCGTTCGGCTTCAACCTCCAGGAACTCGAGACCGCGTCCCGGGAGGGCATCGACGTCGTCGTGGTCATCAACTGCGACTACGCGTGGGGGATGGAAGAGGTCTACATGGAGAAGGTCGCGGGTACGACGGTCGGGGTGAAGACGAGCACCGTCCGGTACGACCAGGTGGCCCGCGCGCTGGGATGTCATGCCGAGTACGTGGACGACTCGGCCGACGTCCGCGGCGCGATCGAGCGTGCGCTCGCCGCGGGGGGACCGGCGGTGGTCCAGGTGGTGGTCGACGACCGCGAGAACATCAACCCGCCCGGGCTCGACGACTTCACCGCGATGTACCACGCGGACAACACCTGAGCCATGGTCGCGACGCGCGGACGGGCGGTCGTCACCGGGGGCGCGGGCGGCCTCGGCCGGTCCTTCTGCGCCGCGTTGCGCGCGGCGGGGTACGAACCGGTGCCCGTCGACATCGCCGGTACCGACCGGGTCCTCGATGTGACCGATCCCGCGGCGTGCCGTGCGCTCGCCGAGGAGATCCGGCCCGCGGTGTGGATCAACAACGCCGGGGTCAGCGGCGCGGGTGCGCTGCTCGAAGCCGACGATGCCCAGGTCGAGCGCATCGTGCGCGTGAACCTGCTCGGGGTCGTGCACGCGACCCGGGCGGCCGCGACGACGATGCTCGAACACGGCGGCGGCACGATCCTCAACGTCGCGTCGCTCGCGGGATGGGCGCCCACGCCCCACATCGCGGTGTACTCGGCGAGCAAGCACGGTGTCCGTGCCTTCAGCGTCGCGGCCGCAGCCGAGCTGCGGGATACCACGGTACGGGTGTGCTGCCTGCTGCCGGACGGGATCCGCACGCCGATGGTGGACGTGACCGATCCCGGCCACCTCATGTCCTTCACCGGCCCCCGGCTGCTCGAACCCGACGAGGTGGCCGCGGCCGGGCTGCGGCTCCTCCACTCCCGGCACATCCTCGCCTCGGTGCCACCGGCGCGAGGGGCGACGGTCCGGGTGCTCGGGATCGCGCCCACGCTTGCGTTCCGGTTGCAGCGCATCGTCGAGCGGCGCGCCCGCCGCCATCAGGCGCACGCGATCGCGGAGCTGGAGCGTTCAGCGGAATGAGCCGCGTGCTGATCACCGGCGCCGCGGGCTTCATCGGCAGCGCCCTGGCGGCGCGCTACCGCAG
>JAENVU010000477.1 GCA_016650415.1 Acidimicrobiia bacterium | reverse complement strand
GTTCATGTAGATGTTCTCGCGGCCGGTCAGGTCGCCGTGGAAACCGGCACCCAACTCGAGGAGTGCCGCAGTGCGTCCTCGTTTCCGGATGGTCCCGCTGGTCGGCCGCATGATGCCGGCCACACACTTGAGCAGGGTCGACTTCCCCGAACCGTTGTGCCCGAGCAGGCCGATGGTCTCGCCCTGTTGCACCTCGATGGAGACGTCGCTCAGGGCCCAGAACTCTTCGTAGCTGGCCTTGCGGAGATTGATGACCCGTTCCTTGAGCGAATCCGCCCGGGCATGGTTGAGCTTGAAGTGTTTCGAGACGTGGTCGATCTCGATCACGCCCCCCATCAGATGTTCTCCGCGAAGTCGTCCTCGAGCCGCCCGAAGATCCAGAACGCGAAGAACACCAGGCCGACGGAGACGGCCGCGACGATGCCGAGGTTGCGCAGGTACCACCACTGCGACGCATCCGGCAGCGCGTGCAGTGGCTTCGACCCGCCCTTGCCCGTCGCGATGCCCACGATCGGATTGCCCCACAGAGCTCGTTGGAACGTGATCACGATCGGTGTGAGCGGATTGAGCAACGCCAGGTTGCCGATGCTCGTCGTGCTGACCTGCGCGTACGGGTAGACGATCGGTGTCATCCAGAACCACGCCAGCAGCACGAGTTCGAGCAGATGTTGGGTGTCTCGGGCGTAGACGTTGATCGCGGACAGGGCGATCGCCAACGAGGCCACCAACACCAACAGCACGATCATCGCCGGGATCAACAGCGGCAGGTACGACCACGAGGGCTCGAACCAGAACACCACCAACGCGGCGGCCAGGACCAGCAGCTGGAGCGCGAAATGCACCATCGCAGCACCGATCGAGGCCAGCGGCAGGATCTCGCGGGGGAACCAGACTTTCCCCACGAGCCCGACATTGCCCACGATCGAGGAGGTACCCCCGCCCAGCCCGGCCGAGAACAGGTTGTAGGGCAGGAGTCCGGCGAGCAGGAAGATCGGGAACGATGGGATCGACGACTTCAGGAACACGGTGAAGACGACGTAGAAGACGGCGAGGTAGAGCATCGGGTTCAGCAACGACCACACGAACCCGAGTGCGCTGTTCTTGTACTTGACCTTCAGTTCCTTGCGAACAAGGTTTTCGAGCAGCTCTCGATAGATCCAGATGTCCCGGATCCTCCGAACGGGACCCGGGCGATCTGAGACGTCCGACCGGTCCACGGACCGGGGCGCGGCGGATTTGAGTGTGGAAGCCAAAGTGGAAGCGTCGCTCCGCAGAGTGCGGAATCAGCGCCCGGAGTCTACCGACGGGAGACGCTCCGACCGGGCAACCGGCCGGGCCCGGAGATCAGGGCGCGATCGCGAGGCCTCGCGACCCCACCGCCGGCCAGCGGACCACGGTCTGGACGGCCGGCGCCCCGCCGAAGGGAACGACCCGGCCGGTCCCTTCGAGCACATACCCGCGGCCGGCGCTCCCTCCGCTGATCAGCGCGATCCCGCGTGCCGTGTCCCGACCGGCCCAGTACTGGCCCGGAGCCCGGGCGGGCGCCCCTCCGAAGGGATGCACCGCGCCGAACCCATCGAGGACGTAGCCGCCCGGCCCGGATGGATCGGTGGCGATCCCCCGAACGATGTCCCAGCCCAGCCAGTATCCGGAGTTCCTGACCTTCGGCGCTCCACCGAAGGGATGGATACCCCCGAATGCGTCGGCGACATACCCGCGTGGGTTGCGCAGTGTGGAGTCGGGGGTCAGCGTGATGCCGCGGACGACGTCCCAACCGGGCCAGTACCCCGCTCGCGAGGTTGGCGCCCGCTGCGCCCCGAAGGGATGCAGGCCGCCGAACGCGTCGACCACCAACCCGCCGGCACCGGTCCGGTCCAGGACCACCCCGCGTGCGACATCCCAACCGGGCCAGTACGCCCCACCCCGCAGCGCCGGCGCCCCACCAAAGGGGTGCAGTCCGCCGAACCCGTCGAGGGTGTACCCACCACCGCCGGGCGCCGCTACGACACCGCGACCCAGGTTGCCCGGGATGGGCGGTGCGGCCACTGGTGGACTCGACACCCCGCCCACGGTCCCGTTCGCCGACGCCGTGTACGCCACGTCGAACGGTTGGCTCCGGGTCGCCGCCGGGCCGAGGAACCGCGAGCCGACGACTCGCCAGGGTGACCGGTTTCCGGCCCGGTCCCATCCGCGGACCCGCACCGAATATCGGTGTCCGGCCAGACCGAAGAGGGACCGACGCGGGGTCACGGTCGTGCCGGCACTCCCCGTCGGACCACTGCGAGTCAGGTAGCGAACCCACCGGTCGGTGTCTTGACGAACCTCGATGTCCACGCCGGCAACGCCCGTCTCCGCGTCCGAGGCCGTGAGCTCGATCAGCATCCTCGTCGACCCCGCCGGCGCGGCGGTGACCGAACCGGTCACCGTGGGCGGCACCGAATCGTCGTAGGTACCGGTGCGCTTCAGATTGTTCTTGAACATCGGCCACCCGAGCACGCCGCCGCCCTTGCCCGTTCGGAAGACCGAGACAACGTGCTGATCGCCCGAGTCCGGGGCGGTGCTCCCGTTGGCGTTGGTCGTTGCACTGACGACGATGTAGGTGTCGTTGCCCCAATGCACGATCGTCGGGTGCGAACCGGGGACCTACGTGTTCGGCAGGCCGACGCGTGGTTCCAACGCGCCGGTCACACCATTGAAGACCGCGAGATCGGACTCGGTCGTCGTGACGACATCCTGGACACCGTCGGCATCGATGTCGCCGATCGACGGCCCGCCGTCGAAGTTCACGTGCATGCACGGTCCCCAGCCGGGCGACCGGTTGCACCACTGCTTCCACACGACACCGGTTTGGCTGATGTAGGAGATCCGGCCGTCACCCGTTTGCTGGGCGACATCGAGGCGACCGTCCCCGTTCAGGTCCGCGAT
>JAENVU010000476.1 GCA_016650415.1 Acidimicrobiia bacterium | reverse complement strand
CCGGGAGACCCCGGCCGCCTGCAGTGTGGGGCTTCCTAGCGGATGAAGAGCGGGGCCAGGACCAGCGTGATCGTGGCCAGCAACTTCACCAGGACGTGGAGGGAGGGGCCGGCCGTGTCCTTGAACGGGTCGCCGACCGTATCGCCGACGACCGCCGCGGCATGCGCGTCGGAGCCCTTGCCGAGGACGTTTCCCTGATCGTCCTTGAGGTGGCCCGACTCGATGTACTTCTTGGCGTTGTCCCACGCCCCGCCGCCGTTGTTGAGCACGGTGGCGAGCATGACGCCCGAGATCGTTCCCACCATGAGCAATCCGGCCACGGCTTCAGCACCGAGCAGGAGCCCGACGACGATCGGCGTCGCGACCGCAACCAGGCCCGGGGCGATCATCTCCCGAAGGGCGGCCTTGGTCGTGATATCGACGACCCGGGCGTAGTCCGGGCGCTGGGTGTAGTCCATGATCCCGGGCATCTCCCGGAACTGGCGACGGACTTCGACGATGATCGACTGGGCGGTCTTGCCGACGGACCGGATCGCGAGCGAGCTGAAGAAGTACACGAGCATCGCGCCGATCAGGGCGGCGATGAACACGCTGACGTTGGCCAGGTTGACGGACTCGAGCAAGGCCGCCCCTGGCACCTCGGCGAGGATACGGCGGGCCTGGATCAGGTTGACCTTGTCGATGTAGGCGCTGAACAGGAGGAATGCGGCCAATGACGCCGAGGCGATCGCGTAGCCCTTGGTGAGGGCCTTGGTGGTGTTCCCGACCGCATCGAGGCGATCGGTGATCTCACGCGCGCCCGCCTCAGCCCGGCTGAACTCGGCGATCCCGCCCGCGTTGTCGGTGATCGGGCCGAAGGTGTCCATCGCCAGGATGTAGGCGGTGGTCATGAGCATCGCCATCGTGGCGACCGCGGTGCCGAAGATGCCGCCGACGTCCTTGCCATCGGAGTTGACGATCCCGGCCTGCGAGCCGAACCAGTGGCTGGCGAAGAGGGCGATGCCGATGGTGATCGCGGTGACGAAGGTGGTCTCGTACCCGACCGCGGTGCCCGAGATGATGTTCGTCGCCGGACCGGTCTTGCTGGCCTCGGCGATCTCGCGCACGGGTCGATAGCCACCCGCGGTGTAGAACTGGGTGATGTAGACGAAGGCGACGCTCGTCGCGAGGCCGACGACGCCGGCAGCGAAGAAGTACAACCAGACCGGAACGCCGTTGGGGGCGTTGCCGTTGGTCTGGAGCATGACGTTCGTGGTCAGGAAGAGCGCGCCCACGGACAGGATCGTGGTGACCCAGTAGCCGCGGTTGAGCATGTTCATCGGGTCCTCGGTCTCCTTGCCGCGGACGAAGAAGATCGCCACGATCGTCGACAGGAGCCCGAAGGCGCGGATGACCAGCGGGAAGAAGATCCACGCCGTGGGGTTCGGCCAGCCGGCGGTGAGGGCGATCGTGTAGACGCCGACGCCCAGGATCATCGCCCCGATGTTCTCGGCCGCGGTGGACTCGAACAGGTCAGCGCCGCGGCCGGCGCAGTCGCCGACGTTGTCGCCGACGAGATCCGCGATGACGCCCGCGTTACGAGGATCGTCCTCCGGGATGCCCTTCTCGACCTTGCCGACAAGGTCGGAGCCGACATCGGCGGCCTTGGTGTAGATGCCGCCGCCCAGTTGGGCGAAGAGGGCGACAAACGAGGCACCGAAGCCAAAGCCGACGATCAGGAACGGAGCGTCCTTGGTGGCCTGCCCACCGCCGAGCCCGCCAAACAGGCTGAAGATGCCGTAGACGCCGAGCAGGGACAGGGCGACGACGAGGAACCCTGAGACCGCTCCGCCGCGCATCGCGACCTGGACCGCCTCGACGAGGCTCCGTCGGGCCGCGGCCGCGGTCCGCACGTTGGACTTGACGCTGATGTACATGCCGATGATCCCCGACGCCATCGAGCAGGCCGCGCCCACAAGGAAGGCCAGGGCGGTACGCCAGCCGAGGTCGAGCCCGAAGATATCGGTCTCGGCGACCGCCTTCGTCTCGAATATCGAGATGACGGCACCGATGCCGACCGCGCCCACGAGCGCGAGCACGCCGATCGTCGTGTATTGGCGACGGATG
>JAENVU010000475.1 GCA_016650415.1 Acidimicrobiia bacterium | reverse complement strand
GTCATCGCGTCACCTCCGCGCTGACGGGAATGGTCCGTGGTCCACGCCGGCACATCTCGACGACTTCGTCGCGGAAGTACTTGTGCAGGCTTGCCACCCCGGAGACCGCGGAGGGTCCGAGCGGGCAGATGGTCGTCTGCGTGAACGGCGCGTTCAGCACCCCTGGCGAAATCGAGTTGCCGACCGAGAACAGGAGGTCGAGATCACCGGGGCGACCCTGGCCGTGCGAGATGCGGTACAGGACCTTCTCGATCCAACCCGCGCCCTCGCGACACGGCGTGCACTTGCCGCAGCTCTCGTGCGCGAAGAACTTCGCCAGGCGCCAGGCCACCAGGACCGGGTTCACGGTGTCGTCGTAGACCATCACCGCGCCGGACCCCAGCATCACGCCGAAGGTCTGCTGCACGAAGTCCATGTCGAGCGGGGCATCGAGATGTTCGTCCGATCCGGTCAACCACTGGCTGGATGCGCCCCCCGGGATGAAGAACTTCACCGGCCGGCCGCTCGGAGTTCCGCCCCCGAGCTCGGGCGAGAAGATGAGGTCGCGGAAGGTGATCCCCAGCTCCACCTCGTAGTTCCCCGGTCGCTTCACGTGGCCGGAGAGCGAGAAGATGCGGGTGCCGGTCGACTTGTTCACGCCGAGCTCGGCGTACTTCGCGCCGCCCATCGTGACGATATGAGGCAAGGTCGAAAGGGTCTCGACGTTGTTGATGACGGTCGGCTTCGCGTAGAGGCCGGCGATCGCGGGAAACGGCGGGCGGATGCGGGGCATCCCGCGCTCGCCTTCGAGGCTCTCCAGCAGGGCGGTTTCCTCACCACAGATGTAGGCACCGGCGCCCCGGTGGACCGCGATCTCGAGGTCGAATCCCGAGCCTTGGATGTTCTGACCGAGGAAGCCGCGCGCGTGCGCGTCCTTGATCGCCTGCATCAGTCGTTCGTACCCGAGCGCAAACTCGCCGCGGAGATACACGAACGCCTGGTGGCACCCGATGGAGTACGCCGCGATCGCGATGCCTTCGACGAGTTGGTGAGGGTCGCGCTCGACGAGCATCCGATCCTTGAACGTGGACGGCTCGCCTTCGTCGCCGTTCGCCACGAGGTAGCGCGGTGCGAGATCGGGAGGCAGGAACGACCACTTCGTGGCCGTAGGGAACCCCGCACCGCCGCGGCCGCGAAGACCGGACGCGGCGACTTGTTCCTTGCCGATCGACTCCGCATCCATCGTCAAGGCCTGCCGGAATGCGTTGTAGGCACCCGAGGCGAGCGCGCCCTCGATCGTCCAGCTGTCGTCCGGCCGTTCGCGCAACCGAGCGGTGACGAATCGCGTCTCGCCGACGGGGGTCGTGGTCGCGTCGCTCATTGCCGACCTCCCGAGACACCGCGGGCCGTCAGTTCGCCGGACTTGTAGTCGTCGACGATCGCGGCCGCGAGGTCGGGGTTCAGGTGTTCATGGAACTCGTAGTTCACCTGCATGGAAGGTGCGTTCCCGCACGCGGCAAGGCATTCGACCTCCTCGACGTGCACGTCCGGGTCGTCGGCGTACCGGTCCTCGAGGTGCTCCAGGATCTCGGGACCACCGAGCACGAGACACGTCACGTTGGTACACACGCTCACGACGTACGTCCCGCAGGGCGTGCGCTTGAACATCGTGTAGAAACTGCAGGTCCCGAGCACTTCTGCCGGCGTCACGTCGACCAGTTCCGCGATCTCGCGCATGGCCTCGGGCGTGAGCCAACCATCTTGATCCTGCGCCAAGTGCGCGAGTGGCAGGATCGCCGATTTCGGGCGCGGATACTGCGCCACGATCTCGAGCGCACGAGCGAGGTTCGTCGGGTTGAAGGTCATCAGATTCCCCGCTCTTGCGACTTCGTCGCGGGCCGCTCGGGCCACACTTCGCTGGCGGACCGGCCGCAACGTTGCACGCGTCCCGCTTCGTTCTTGATCACCGATCCACCTCGCCCATGATCGGGTCGACGCTCGACACGATCGCGACGCCGTCGGCGACCATGCGGTTCTCGATCATCGTGTGCATCGTCTGCAGGTTGTAGAAGGACGGTCCTCGCACGTGCATCCGGACCGGCTTCCCGGTGCCGTCACTCACCATGTAACAACCGACCTCACCACGCGGCGATTCGGCCACGGCATAGGTTTCGCCCGCGGGCACTCGGAACCCTTCGGTGAAGAGCTTGAAGTGGTGGATGAGCGCTTCCATCGACTCGTCGATGCGGGCCCGCGGCGGCGGCGTCACCTTCTTGTCCTGGATCCGGTAGTCGCCCGACGGCATCATCTCCACGCACTGCCGCACGATCTTGATGGACTCCGCGATCTCGAACAGGCGAATGCGGTACCGGTCGAAGCAGTCACCGTTCTCGGTGTAGATCACGTCGAAGTCGACCTGGTCGTAGGCAAGGTACGGCTGGGTCTTGCGCAGGTCCCATGCGAATCCGGTGGAGCGCAGGATCGGACCCGACGCGGCGAGAGCCAGGGCTTCCTCTTTGGTGATCACCCCGACGCCGACCATCCGCTCGAGCCAGATCGGGTTTCCCGTGAGGAGCTCGTCGTACTCGCCGATGCCGCGCTCCACGGTGTCGCACAACTCGAGGCACGCGAGCTGCCACCCGTCGGGCAGGTCGGCTGCGATTCCTCCGGGACGAACGAAGTTGTGGTTCATCCGGAGTCCGGTGATGAGCTCGAGCAGCCGGAGCGTCTCTTCGCGTTCGCGCCAGCCGTAGAGCATCATCGAGATCGCGCCGAGGTCCATGCCGTTGGTGGCTTGGAAGAGCAAGTGGCTCGCCATCCGGCTCAACTCGGCGAGCAGCATCCGCGCCCACGTGGCGCGCTCGGGAACCTCGATGTCGAGCAGCTTTTCGACCGCCATCGAGAACACCAACTCGTTCGCGATCGGCGACGCGTAATCCATGCGCGTCACATTCGTGCAGCCCTGCACGTAGGTGAGCTGCTCGCCGGTCTTCTCCATCCCGGTGTGGAGGTACCCGACGACCGGCTTCGCCCGCACGACCGTTTCGCCGTCGAGTTCCAACATGATGCGCAACACGCCGTGGGTCGACGGGTGCTGCGGCCCCATGTTGATGATCATCGTCTGGCTTTCGCCTTCGACCTCGGGCCACGGCCCGCCGGTCACGACGATCTCGGATTCCTGGTG
>JAENVU010000474.1 GCA_016650415.1 Acidimicrobiia bacterium | reverse complement strand
GTGTGTCCGGTCAACTGCATCTACGAGGACCCCGACTGGACGGCCTCACCCCAGGACTGGTGGGTCTATCCCGGTCGAAACGACGACCCGTATAGGTAAGGGGAGCCGAGTGCCGTGACTTCTAGACTCGCCGGCTCATGGCTGATCCCATTTCTCGTGCCGACGTCGAACACGTCGCCAAGCTGTCCCGACTCGCGCTGACCGAGGACGAGGTCGAGCATCTCACCCGCGAACTCGCGGGAATTCTCGGGCACGCGGCCGACATCGAGGCCCTGGACCTGGACGATGTTCCGGCGACTGCCCACCCGCTTCCGCTCGTGAACGTGCTGCGCGAAGACGAGGTGCGTCCCTCCCTCGACCGCGCCGAGGTCCTGGCCCAGGCGCCACTGGCCGAGGACGACCGGTTCCGAGTGCCGCGCATCCTGGGGGAGGCGCCGTGAGCGGCGCGCCGGAGACTGCCCTCGACATCGCCGCGTCGGTTCGGAGCGGTGAACGCTCCGCCCGTTCGGTGGTCGACGACCACCTCGCGACGATTGCCGCCCGTGACGGCGAGATCCATGCGTGCAACGCGGTGCTCGACGACCAGGCCCGCGCGGCTGCCGATGCGATCGACGCGGCCGTCGCCCGCGGTGAGGACCCGGGTCCACTCGCCGGGGTGCCCGTCGCGCTCAAGGACAATCTGTGTACCCGCGGGATTCCCACGACGTGCTCGTCGCGCATTCTCGAAGGGTGGCTCCCGCCGTACACGGCCACCGTCGTGCAACGGGTCACCGACGCCGGTGGCATTCCGATCGCGAAGACGAACCTCGACGAGTTCGCGATGGGCTCGTCCACGGAGAACTCGGCATTCGGCGTGACGCGCAATCCGCGTGACCTCACGCGGGTGTCCGGGGGGTCGAGCGGCGGGTCGGCGGCCGCGGTCGCCGCGGGGTATGCGCCGCTGGCGCTCGGATCCGACACCGGTGGATCGATCCGCCAGCCGGCCGCGCTCTGCGGCGTGGTCGGCGTGAAACCTACGTACGGACTCGTCAGCCGCTACGGATTGATCGCATTCGCGTCGAGCCTGGATCAGATCGGGCCGTTCGCGAACACCGTCGACGATGCGGCCCTGATGCTCGAGACGATCTGGGGTCACGACCCGATGGACTCCACCTCGATCACCGGCGCCCCGGCGCCGCTGGCGGGTGGTGCCGATGTGGCCGGGCTGCGGATCGGCATCGTGGAGGAACTCACCGACGTCGAGGGAATCGCGCCGGAGGTCCGGGCCGCCGTCGGGCGGGCCGCGTCGGCGCTGGAGGCGGCGGGCGCGACCGTCGACCGCGTGTCGGTGCCGAGTTGTACCTACGGGCTCTCCGCGTATTACCTCATTGCTCCCGCCGAAGCGTCGTCGAACCTCGCTCGGTACGACGGGGTGCGGTACGGATTGCGGGTCGACGGCGAGGACGTGGCCGACATGAACGCTCGTACCCGGGCGGCGGGCTTCGGTCCCGAGGTGAAGCGCCGGATCATGCTCGGTACGTACGCGCTCTCGGCCGGCTACTACGACGCGTATTACGGCAAGGCCCAGAAGGTGCGCACGCTGATCATCCGGGACTTTGCTGCGGCCTACGAGCGCTTCGATGTGTTGCTCTCGCCGACTGCGCCGACCGAGGCGTTCCCGATCGGAGAGAAGACCGCCGATCCGCTCGCGATGTATCTCTCCGATGTGTGCACGATCCCGACCAACCTCGCGGGGCACGCGGCGATGACGGTGCCGTTCGGCGTGGGCGGCGAGGGTCTCCCCGTCGGCGTGCAGGTGTTGGCCCCCGCCCTGGGCGAGCCCGTCATGTTCCGCGCCGCCCGGGCACTCGAGGCCGCAGCCCCCAGATGAGTGCTGCGTTGGACTCCCGATCGCTCGGCAGGCCCGAGCCGGAGCGAGGGACGAGCGGAGGCGAGCAGCTCGGGAGCGTCCCGACGCGCACCCGGATTGGCTCATCCGAGCGGACGAGCCAGTCAGAGGAAGAAGTGGGTGAGGGCGCGGTTGAAGATCTCGGCGGCCTCCCACTGGAGGAAGTGGCCCGCACCGGTCACGACGAACGGCCCGATGCACTCGTCGAACGCAACCGTGCACCGCGCCGGGAAACTCTCCGGTACGACATGGTCGTCGGGGCCGTAGAGCACGAGCGTGGGAACCGGATTGGTCTCGAGGAAGCGCGGCAGCTCCTTCATGGGTTTCGTCCCGGTCGAGGTCTCGTAGATCGAGAAGCTGGCGCGCAACTTGTCGGGATCGGCGAAGGGTTCGGTCATGAACTCGACCACCTCGCGGGGAAATGCGGTCGGCGAGGCCCACAGCCGGTGGCCGTACATGCCGGCGATGTATGCCCGCCGCCGACTCGGGGTGTCGAGTTCCGCGGCCAGTGCGTCCGCGTCGGTGGCCTGGCGAACGAAGTAG
>JAENVU010000473.1 GCA_016650415.1 Acidimicrobiia bacterium | reverse complement strand
CTTCCTTGGTGAGTGGCAGGTCGCCGGCCAGCACACCGATGCGTGAGGTTGCGGCCGGGAACTTCTTGCCGAGGTACCGGAGGTTGCCCACTTGCAGGCTCGTGAGCGCGTTGGGCTCGGGCTGTACGAGCAAGTCGGCACCGCGGGCTTTGACACTGGCGACGAAACCGGCGATGTCGGGGAGCAGGCACTTCAGCCGGGTATCCACGCCGTCGGCGTCGAACGTCGCGCCGCCTCCGACCATCGTGAAGTCCTCCTGGCACGATTCGACCATGCGGGCTTGCACGTTGGTCAGGGCCGCGTCGCGCTCGTCGACGACGATCGAGCGTCCGTTGATCCCGCCCTTCGCATTGCACCACTCGGCGAACACCTCGGCGGTGTCGAAGAACTCCTGGTTCAGGCCCGGTCGACCGGCGAAGCCGGTATCGGAGAAGGTCGCGACCCGGATCGAGTCGGGGGTGACCCCGGTCGTCGGGGAGCCCGACGGAGACCCGCCCTGACAGACGTCGGTCAGGTCGCCGAAGCTCGCGTCCCCGCCGGTCGACGGCGACGTCGTGCTCGTGCTGTCGGTCGGCTGACCCTTGGGCGTATCACTGCGACCGCACGCGGCGGCACCCAGCGCCACGCACACGAGAACTGTTGCCGTGCGCTTCATGCTCGTCCCCCCGGACCGACACCGTGTTGATGTGCGCCGAACCCTTTCACATCCTGGCTGTGGCGCGCGGGTGGGGCTCTTGGTGTCGACCTCGGCTTCAAAAAGGAAGGTCGGTATCCGGTCGCGCCGGACTCAGCGAGCGGGCGTGAGCTTGGGCTTCCGCTCGGCCTTGGACGTGTACATCGCTCGGTCGGCGTGAGCGACGAGGTCGTCGGCGGTCGTGGTGCCGTCCGTCCAGGTCAGCCCGACGGTGGCATGCACTTCGATGTCGGTCCCCTCGACGCGAACGGTGCCCTGCTGCGAGGCATGTACGCGTCGCGAGAGTTCCACCGCGGCCGACTCGCTCACGACGTTGGGACACACGACGAGGAACTCGTCGCCGCCGAGTCGTCCGACTCGATCGTCGTGGCGGAGCACACTCTGCATCCGGTGGACCGCGGCGACGAGCACCGTGTCGCCGGCGGCGTGGCCGTAGCGGTCGTTGACGGACTTGAAGTCGTCGAGGTCGACGTAGATGACGGCGAGTCCGTCGAGCGTGTCGGCCCGAGCGCGGAGGAGGAGTTCGAGCAGTTCGAGCGTCGCCGAGCGGTTCAGACATCCGGTCAGTCCGTCGATGTTCGCCCGCAGCTCTAACTCGCGCCGGAGTCGGGCGCGGTCGGTGACGTCGCTCAGACAACCGATCGCGCCCGTCACGAAACCGCTGTCATCGGTCAAGGAGCGCAAGCTCACCATGCACACGCGCGGAATGGCCTCGTCGTCGTCGGATGGACGACGAAGTCGGACTTCGACGTCGTCGACCATCTGGTCGGACAGGACCGCGGTCAACGCGGCCTCGAAGAGCTCGTGATCGTCGTCCAACACCCCGGCGAACTGGGCGGTCACGGTCGCGGCCGGTGGTGACTCGATGATCGCATGGAGCCGATCGTTGGAGAACGTGATGTTCCCGTCCAGATCGATTTGAAACAGTCCGACCGGAAGTGCGTCGGAGAGTCGACTCAGTAGCTGCTTCCGGCGCCGCAGCTCCTCTTCGATACCGACCTCGTGCGTCGTCACCCGAACGATCGAGCTGACCACCGTCGGGTCGTCGGGATCGTCGAGCCGGTTCGTGTTCGTGGCCTCGACCCACTGCCAACGTCCGTCGCTCGACCGGTAGCGGCCGCGCCACGTTCTCGTCGATCTCGGCTCGCCGACCATGTCGAACCATGCCGCGACCGCGCTCGGCTGGTCTTCGGGGTGGATGAAGGACGTCGATGCACACCCGACGAGTTCGTCCGGTTGCCAACCGAGAACCTCGACCGTTGCCCCCTCCGCCGCGACGATCACCGCCGCGTCGTTCCGAATCAGCACGCAACGAAGCGCGGCGTCGTCGGCCTCGGCTCGGGTTTGACTCACAACCCATATCAACGGCAGGAATCGGGGTCGCCTGAAGGTGGACCGCTCGCCCAGCTCGTTCCCAGCGAAGGTCGATCGGCCGGCCGCGGCGCCAACCGGTCCGGCACCCGCGCTCGAGGTGTCAGTGGTGGAACGAGGTGGTGTTGCGACGGGTCTTGGGGAGCGGGCTGCTGAGGCCGTCGAGATAGTCGGTGCAGTCCCGGATCGAGTCGAGGAGTGAGTCGGCGAGGTCCATGGAGAGACCGTTCCGGACGACGACCCGTTGCACCGTGAGATCGGCCAAATCGTCGGGCATCGGATATGCGGGTACCAGCCAACCTCGCTGACGCAGCTGCGCGGAGAGGTCGTAGAGGTCCCAGTTGTCGGTGTGCCCCGCGGCCAACCGCCATGCGAACACCGGGATGTCCGAGCCGTCGTTCCACAAGTCGAACGCCTCGAACTCACCAATGGCGTGCGCGAGATACTGCGCGACGTCCCGGTTCGCGCCTTGGACCGCGGCGTACCCATTCCGGCCGAGGCGCAGGAAGTTGTAGTACTGCAACAGCACCTGCGCGCCGGGGCGGGAGAAGTTGAGCGCGAAGGTCGGCATCTCGCCGCCGAGGTACGAGACGGTCATGATCAGGTCGTCGGGCAGACACTCGCGTGACCGCCAGACGATCCACCCCACGCCGGGGAAGACCAACCCGTACTTGTGGCCGCTCGTGTTGATCGAGTGGACCCGCTCGCACCGGAAGTCCCACTCCAGCTCCGGTTGCAGGAACGGTGCGATGAACGCGCCCGACGCCCCGTCGATGTGGATCGGGATGTCGAGGCCGGTCGCGGCCTGAATGTCGTCGAGGGCCGCCGCGACCTTCTGCACCGGCTCGTAGGCACCCGTGTAGGTCACCCCCAGGATTGCCACGACGCCGATCGTGTTCTCGTCCACGTACTGCGCGAGCTCGTGACCGTCGAGTGTGGGGTGTTCCTCGGAGATGGGGACGAGTCGCGCCTCGACGTCCCAGTAGTTCGTGAACTTCTCCCAGCAGACCTGGACCGCGGAACTCATCACGAGGTTGGGCTTCTCGGTCGATTGTCCGGCGGCGCGCCGCCGGTGCTGCCACCGCCGCTTCAGGGCCAGTCCGCCCAACATGCACGCTTCGGACGAGCCGATGGTCGACGTTCCGATCGCCTGGGCCGGGTCCGGCGCGTTCCACAGGTCGGCGAGAATGCGCCAGCACCGTTCCTCGATGGCCGCGGTCGCCGGGTACTCGTCCTTGTCGATCATGTTGCGGTCGAACGTGTCGGCGTAGAGCTGCGCGGCCTGGGGCTCCATCCAGGTCCCCACGAAGGTCGCGAGGTTCATTCGCGCGTTCCCGTCGAGCATCGATTCGTCGTGGACGATCTGATACGCGGTCTCCGGCAACATCTCGTCGTCGGTCATCTGGAACCGCGGCCGCTCGCGGGCCTCACCGTCTCGGGTGAAGAGCGGATTGATGGAGAGAAGATCGCGGTCCGAACTCATGGTGTTCCCTTCGACGGGCTCGACAACCAACCTGAGCGGGTCGGCTCGGAGACACCGTATGTCCGGACCGTCCGGCCCGGGCCGGTACCGTCGGTTCCATGTCCGACGATCGTGCCGCGCTGGTGCGCCGCTTGGCGGCGCCTCCGCAGCCGCCGGTCGATATCAGCCGATTCAGCTCCACCCCGCTGTTCGGTCAGCCCGGGATCTATCCCGACGGACGCCCCATGGAGCCCGCGACTGGGCATCGCCATTCGGACGCGTCGATCGAGCAGGTCATGGTCGAGCTCGTCGGCACGGTCGCGGAGCCGGTGTTCGGTGCGTGGACTGAAGGGCTGACACCTGTCACCCGGCTGACCTACGGCGAACCGGCCTCGGCCGGCCGCGTCGTCGGGCCGGCGGCGACGGGCGAGGCGCGCGTGGTGAACGACCGGTATCAATGCGAGGACGCGCGCCTGCTCCTGCCATCGATCGTGCACGACCTGCTGTGGTCGGGGCCCGGCGCCGGTCACGCCGAGGAGACGGTGCTGCATGCACTCGGTGGCTACACCCACGCGCAGCTGCTCGCTCGTGACCCCGCATTGGCGACGGCCGGGACCGAACTCGCGCGGCGCCAGAACTCCATCACCATCACCTTGCTCAACTCGCGCCAACCCGGATCTCCGACGGTCACGCTGATCGCACCCGAGGGCCCCGGAACGATTCCGGGCGGGGCACCCGGCATGCAGACGGTCGATTTCTGGTCGGTGCCGTTCGCACCCCGCGACGCCGATGGAGCCACGATGTCGTCGTTGGTTCGTGACCTCCTGGCCGCCGCGGCCCGCGTCGACATCACCCGGGTCCCGGAGACATTCGACGACGCGTTGGGTCATTGGTGTTCGGAGGCACTCGCGGGCGTGCTCGAGCCGGCCGCGCAACTCGCCGCGATGCAGGCGCTGGGCATGGTGTCGTGACCGACGGCGGGCCCGAGACGTCGCCAGGGTCGCGCCGGGCGCCGCTCGGGTCGCTGGTGGTCGTGCTGTGTGCCGTCAACGTGATCGTCGCCCTCGATTTCCTCGGCGCCTCGGTCCTGCTGGCGCCCATCGGCCACGACCTGCACTTGTCCACCGCGGACCTCGCCTGGGTCGTCAACGGATACCTCCTGACCCTTGCGGCACCGCTGATCGCGGCCGGCCGGGCGGCCGATACCTACGGGCCGATCCGGCTGACGCGACTGGGTCTGGTCGGGTTCGCGGCCGGCGCGCTGATGACCGGCGCGGCCAACTCGGCCGAGGTGCTCGTGGCCGGGCGCATGGTCCAAGGGCTCGGCGCGTCGGTCCTCGCGGCGACCGGGCTCACGCTGGTCAATGCCGCGGCCCCGGTCGGTGATCGCGGCCGCGTCGTCGGGATCTGGGCCGGAGTCGGCGCGGTCGGATCCGCGGCCGGCCCACTGGTCGCCGGGTTGATCGAGGCCGCATCGGTCTGGCGTGTGTTCTTCCTGATCGATGTGCCGGTGGCGTTGATCGTGGCGTGGCTGCTCCGGCGCGAGCACGATGCGCCCCGTCCCGCGCGTCGCGAGGCCGTGGGGCTGCGACCCGCGAGTTGGTTGACCGTCGGGCTCGGACTCCTGGTATTCGCGGTGCTTGCCGGCCCCGAGACCGGATGGGGGAGTGGCTGGGTGTTCGGCCCGGCGCTCGGCGGCGTCGCGCTGCTGGTGGCGTTCGGTATCGATCAACGCCATCGCGACGATCCGTTGATCCCCGTCAGGTTGCTCCGGGGACCGGGCTACGGCGCGGTCGCCGTGACCGCGTGGATGGGCAACGCCGCCTTCGCCGTGGTCGCCTTCTTCGCATCCCTGTACCTGCAGCAGGTCCAGGGGCTCGATCCGGTCGTCGCCGGCGCGGTGTTCCTCGCGATGACGATTCCGCTGATGGTGTGCTCACCGATCGCGGGTGCATGGACCCGCCGCTTCGCCGGCTCGCGCCTCATGGCGGTTGGTCTCGTCATCGTCGGAGTGTCGGTCGCCATGTTCGCGCGGTTGGGCACCGACGACGGTGTGCTGGTCCTCGTCGTTGCCCTCGTCGTGGCGGGCATCGGGCAGGCACTGGTGTTCAACGTGTCGAACGTCGCAGCCATGGCGGGGGCGAGCGGCGCCGCGGGTGGCGTGGCGTCCGGCGTCATCAACGAGATTCGTCAGCTCGGCGCGCTCGTCGGGCTGGCGGTGATCAGCGGGCTCTTTGCCGCGCTCCAAGCTCGGGCGAGTGGAACGGCGGCCGAGGCGTTCGTGTCCGCGTTGCGGTTCCCGAGTCTGGTGCTAGCGGCCGGGTGTGTCGTGGCGGCGGTGTACGTCGGTGTTCGCGGCGCGCCGGGGCTGGTCGACGCCCGCGACCGCGACAAGTAGCGGACGGCTCAGAGGGGGTCGAGCGCGCCGGGCCGTGACAGGTCGGTCCGCGGGATGACGCCGAACCGCTCGCGGAGCGCGTCGAGTGGTTCCGCGGCGACGGCGAAGTGGTCGATGCCGAGCGCGTCGATCTTGCACTGCGTGCCTCGGCTGAGTCCGCAGGCGAAGCGGGCCGCGGCGCCG
>JAENVU010000472.1 GCA_016650415.1 Acidimicrobiia bacterium | reverse complement strand
GCCGCGCACCGCGCCGTCGACGGGGGAGAGCGGAGCGAACACGCAGTCGACCGCGCCGATCGGGAAGGCCATGGCCGAGATCGTAGGTGCGCGACGCCCAGCTCCGATCGGTGTTCGCGGCCCCCGGTATGCTCCCCGCCGTGATCCTCTCCGACGTCACCATCCGCGAGGAGCTCGCGGCGGGCCGGATCGTCATCGACCCGCTCGGCGATGACGCCGTCCAGCCGTCGTCGGTCGACCTCCACGTCGACCGCTACTTCCGCGTGTTCCGCAACGACACGACCCCGTACATCGACCCGAAGGAACGCCAGGAGGACCTCACCGAGCTGGTCCAGGTCACCGAGGGCGGTGCCTTCATCCTCCATCCCGGTGAGTTCGTGCTCGGGTCCACCCTCGAGCGGGTCGCCCTGCCCGACGACCTCGTCGCCCGGCTCGAGGGCAAGAGCTCGCTCGGCCGCCTCGGCCTCCTGATCCACAGCACCGCGGGGTTCGTCGACGCCGGCTGGGACGGGCACCTCACGCTCGAACTCAGCAATGTGGCGACCCTGCCGATTGCGTTGTACCCCGGGATGAAGATCGGACAGATTTCGTTCTTCGAGATGACGACCGCCGCCGAACACCCGTACGGCAGTACCGAAAAGGGCTCGAAGTACCAGGGCCAGCGCGGACCAACACCGAGTCGGTACTACCTCAACTTCAAGAAGTAGCCGTGGGGATGGCACCCGATCCGGTTCGGTGTGCATGGGCCGGGGCGGATCCGCTGATGGTCGAATATCACGATGTCGAGTGGGGCGTGCCCCAACACGACCGGATCCGACTCTTCGAAAAGCTCTCGCTCGAAGGCGCGCAGGCCGGCCTGTCGTGGCGCACGATCCTGAACAAACGCGAGGGGTACCGGGCGTGTTTCGCGGGTTTCGATCCGGTCAAGGTCGCCCGCTTCTCGGATGCCAAGGTCGAGAAGCTCATGCTCGACGCGCGCATTGTGCGCAACCGCGCCAAGATCACGTCGACCGTCAGCAATGCGAAAGCACTCCTCGCACTCGAACGCGAGCTCGGTGACTTCAGTGCCTACCTCTGGTCGTTCGTCGACGGCTCACCGATCGTGAATCGTTGGGAACCGGCGTCTCAGCTCCCAGCTCACACCGAGGTCTCGACGGCGTTGAGCAAGGACCTCAAGCGGCGCGGGTTCCGGTTCGTCGGACCGACGACCGTGTACGCGCTCATGCAGGCAATGGGAATGGTGAACGACCACGCGGTGACTTGTTACCGCCACGCCGAACTCCGCTGATCGGAGCGTCAGACGCCGGGCGGGACGACCGCGGTGACGGGGGCGGGGAGGTTCGGTTCGGCTTCGAGGGCTTCGAGGATGACTTCGGCGATGTCCGAGACCATGACGTCCTCGTTCCCTTCGCCCTTCACGCCGTCGTCCATCATCACGTAACAGAACGGGCACGCGACCGCGATGCGTTCGGCGCCCGTCGCGAGGGCCTCCTGGGCGCGCTCGACGTTGACCTTCTTGCCGATGGTCTCTTCCATCCACATCCGCGCGCCACCGGCACCACAACACATGCCCATTGTGCCGTTCCTCGGCATCTCGACGATGTCGATGCCGGCGAGTGAACCGATCACCTTGCGCGGCGCGAGGTACACGTCGTTGTGGCGGCCGAGGTAGCACGAGTCGTGGTAGGTGACGCGCTCGCTCAGCGACGCGCCCGCCATCGAAAGGCGACCGTCGGAGATCAACTGCATCAGGAACTCGGAGTGGTGGATCACCTCGTAGTGACCGTCGAGTTGGGGGTACTCGTTCTTCAGCGTGTTGAAGCAGTGCGGGCACTGCGTGATGATCTTCTTCACCCCGAGGCTGTCGAGCGTCTCGATGTTCTGCATTGCGAGCATCTGGAAGATGTATTCGTTGCCCGACCGGCGGGCGGGGTCGCCCGAGCACATCTCGGACGGGCCGAGGATCGCGAAGTCGATACCCGACCGCTGGAGGAGCTTGGCCATGGCGCGGCTGGTCTTCTTGTTCCGGTCGTCGAAGGACCCGGCGCAGCCGACCCAGTAGAGATATTCGTGGTCGAAGTCGCCGCTGCCGGGCTCGACGATGGTGACGCCTTCGAGCGAATCAGCCCAGTCGCCGCGCTCACCTTGGTTCATCCCGTAGACGTTTCCGCTGTTCTCCATCGCGCGGTACACGTTGCCGAGCGTGGCCGGGAAGTTGCTCTCCATGAGCGAGAGGTACCGGCGCATGTCGAGGATCTTGTCGAGGATCTCGATGTTGACCGGGCAGATCTCGTCACACGCTTTGCACGAGGTGCAGGACCACAACTCCTCGGCGGTGATGCGCTCGAACAGGTTGTCGGCCGAGACCGTGATCTCCTTGTCGATCCCCACCGGCGTCGACACGGGCGGGGTCCCGGTGAGTGCCATGACCTCGCCGGTCTTGTTGACGATCTCGCGGGGGTCGAGGGGCTTGCCGGTGGCGTGGGCGGGGCACACCGAGGTGCACCGCCCGCAGATGGTGCAGGCGTCGGTGTCGAACAGCTGCTTC
>JAENVU010000471.1 GCA_016650415.1 Acidimicrobiia bacterium | reverse complement strand
ATCGTGCCGTCGACATCGTGCACGGCGACCCCGCCGTGCACGACCCGCGTGCCGGTCGACGCGAACTCACTCGCGCGCAAGGCACTTCCGGCAATGATCGCCAACCGACCCACGCCGGTGAGCATGACACGTCACGGCCCCCCACCCATTGAGCGTTTGTCGCCCGGCGTGGCGTATGGCGACATCATCCGCCAAACGGTGGGGAAGGGGGGAGAGGTCAGCCGGAGGCGAGGGCGCGCCAGAGTGCCGGGTAGTTCCGATACTCGAGGTCCGGCTGGATGTAGCCGGACCGGATCAACTCCTCGTGGAGCCGAGGCAGGTTGCGCATCGGGATCCCGGAGTCCACATGGTGCGCGAGATGCCAGCCCGTGAAGTACGGAACGATCGTGAGTCGTGCCGGCCAGTGCTGCCGTACGGAGTGGGTGGTCTCGCGACGATCGGCCGAGTGCTTCATCCCCCCGTGCTCGGCGATGGAGCGCAGTCGGTTGATCACGCGCCAGACGGTCAGATGGGGGAGGAACCAGAGGATGAAGTACATCCACGGGTGTCCGAACGCGGTGAAGAGTCCGATCATCACGAGTTGCACGGCGACGATGCCGCGCGCCTGGTTGCGGACCTTGGTGTCCTCCGCGACCACGCCGCGGAAGAGCCCTTTGGTGAGCTTCCAGCCGGTGATGCCCAGCGCGTCTCGTCGCAGCTTGCGCAGCATGGAATCGCGTGGGATCGGATAGCCGCGGTAGAGCGGGATGTCGGGTTCGTTCGGTCCGAATTCCTCCCGGTGGTGGGCCATATGCCCGCGGCGGTAGAGGTCGATGGGGACGAACGCGGGGAACGCGATGAACCACTTGCCGAAGAAGTCGTTGGCCTTCCGGTTCTTGAAGAGCAACCGGTGCGCGGCCTCGTGCATGAAGATCGCGAAGCGAGCGTGAATCGGTCCCATGGCGAGGAACGCAGCGATCCACACGAAGATGTTGTCGGCCCACGCGACGGTCACGAAGATCCCGATCGTGACTGCATAGAGCACCACCGCGTTGACCACGTTCCGCGCGGTGGGGATGCGACGAAGTTCTTCGCGCAGTTCGGGCCGGGGCTTGCCCGACGGCGCGATCGGGCTCTCGGGGTCGGGTTCGACGAGGAGGCGAGGTGCGGGAATCACGGTTGCGGTCACGGAGATGATGTTACAATGATTACAACAAATGGAGCAATCACGTAACAAGTTCGAACTCGTGGGTCAACGGGAGCGCCCGCTCTCGGCCCGCTCGGTCATGGCCAGCCTGCTGCTCGGCCGGCGGTCGGCCCGGGCCGGAGGCGGCGATCTGGTGCGCTGGTGCGGGCTTTTCGGAATCGCCCCGGGCACCGCTCGAGTCGCGCTCCACCGCATGACCGGGGCCGGTGAGCTCGAGCGTGACGATCACGGCGAGTACCTGCTGGTCGGTCCCTTGGCCCGACGCCAGCGCGAGCAGCAATCGAGCCTCAGCGCCCAGCTCTCCGTATGGGACGGCACGTGGCGCATGGCGATCGCCGTCGGCGATGCGCGACCGGCGAGAGTGCGCGCCGACGTTCGCACCGCGCTGAAGCGGGCCCGGCTCGCCGAGTGGCGTGAGGGGGTGTGGATTCGGCCTGCGAATGTGCCCGACCTCGTCGAGGATCCTCGATGTTCGTGGCTCGATGCTCGTCCCGATGCGGATCCCGTTGCCCTGGCCGACGATCTCTTTGCGCCGCGCGCCTGGCGGGAGGTCGCCGACGACCTGCTGACGCAGCTCCACGGCGCGACCGACATCATGCGGACCGACCGCGAGCTCGCGATCGCGGACGCGTTCCTGGCCGGCGCGGCCGCGCTGCGACACATCCGAGTCGATCCGCTCCTGCCGGCTGCGCTCCTGCCCGATCCGTGGCCGGGTACCGCGCTGCGCGATGCCTATCGCCACTACCAGCAGGAGTTCAACGCCCGGGCCCGTGATTGGTTCCGCGCGGGGACGAGTTAGTACCGGAGATCGGCGACGAGGCCGAAGTGGTCGGAGCCGTACGCACCGTCGACCGGCACGTCGCCGAGGAGTTCGGCGTGGACGGGATGACCGACGCCACCGAGCTTGGGGTGACCGACGAGCAGGTAGTCGATCCGGCGGTCCACGTCGAGACTCGTGGCGGCCCAGGGATTGGTGTTGGACCAGGTGTAGCCCGGTCCTTCACCGGCATGGACCCAGACGTCGCGGAACCAGATGCCGGGAACGGGCACCGCGGCGTGGCCGGTGAGCATGCGGATCTCGTCGGTGTCGGGAGCCGCGTTCAGGTCGCCGCCGAGGATCGCGGGAAAGGCTCGTGGTCGGGTCTCGCGCGCGAACTCGGCGATCGCCCGGACCTGTTCCTGGCGGATCGCGCCCTGGTCTTCCCGCCAGGAGAGATGGGCGCAGAAGACCTGGATGGCGCCGCGTGGCCCGTCGATCTCGGCGAAGACACAGAGTCGTTCCTCACCCTCGTCGTCGCGAGCGCCGTTGGGTGCTTCTCTCGGTAGCGTCCGGACTTCCGACCGTGCGATCGGCCACCGACTGAGGATCGCGTTGCCCGCGTGGATGCCATCTGCGAACGTCAGATTCGACGCCGCGACATGTTCGTAGTCGCCCAGCCCCCGAGCGAGATCTTCAGCCTGGGATCGACCGGCCGGGTCGTCCCAGACCTCGACGAGCAGCGCGATGTCGGGTGCCGCGGCGCGGAGTTGCGCCTCGATGATCGGGCCTCGCACCGTCCATGCCGCGTACGTGGCCCAGAGATTCCAGGCGGCGACGCGCACGGTCGTGTCGACGAGCGGCCCGAAGCCCGGATCGAACGGTTCGACACTGGTCACGGTGGGCAACCGTAGGTCGCCGCGGCCCGATCGTGCGATGGGCGGATCAGCCGCCCGGGGTGAACGCGCAGGGCATGCGCTTGATGCCGTGGATGAAACTGGACTGGAGGATGTCCGGCTCCGCGGTGATCTCCAAGTCCGGTAGCCGCTGGAACAGCTGCTCGAACATCACCCGAATCTCGCGCCGAGCCAGGTTGGCCCCGAGACAGAAGTGCGGTCCGCCGCCCCCATAGCCGAGGTGCGGATTCGGCGAGCGGGTGATGTCGAAGCGGTACGGGTCGGTGAAGGTGCGTTCGTCGCGGTTTGCCGAGTTGAACCACATCACGACCTTCTCGCCCGCAGCGATCGGTTGACCGCTGATCTCGGTGTCCTCGGTCGCGGTGCGACGGAAGTGGATCACCGGCGACGCCCACCGCACGATCTCCTCGACGGCGTTGACCGCGTGGGTGTCGAAGTCCCCACTCCAGAGTGCGCGCTGGTCGGGGTTCTGATGCAGCGCCCACATGCCGTGGCTGATCGCGGTCCGGGTGGTCTCGTTGCCCGCGACGACCAGCAGGATGAAGAACGATGCGAACTCCGGAACCGTGAGACGCTCGCCGTCCACCTCGGCCTGCATCAGCGTGGTGGCGATGTCGTCGGCCGGATTCGTGAGCCGGTGTTCACCGAGCTCCATCGCCATCTGGTGCAAGGTCATGAACGCGGCCATGAGGTCTTCCATCGTCTGCACGTACTCCGGGTCGCCCACGCCCAGGATCACGTTGCTGGCCGCAAACACGGCCTGGCGTTGCGAGGGCGGCACGCCGACCATGTCGCACACGATCGCGAGCGGCATCGGGGCTGCGATGTCGGCCACGAAGTCGCATTCGCCTTTCTCGGCCACTGCGTCGATGACCTCGGTGGTCCGTTCGCGCACGCTGTCGAGGAGCGCCGCGAGCGACTTCGGCGTGAAGCCATGGTTCACCAGACCGCGCAACTTCTTGTGGCGCGGGTCGTCCATGTTGATGATCGAGCCGAGGAACTCGGCGATGCCGTCGGGGAGGTCGCCGATGTTGGTGCCGCCCCGGCCGGAGCAGAACAGCTCCGGGTGCCGGCTGGCGTACATGACGTCGTCGAAGCGGCTCAGCGCCCAGTACCCGGGTCCCGGCGGGAGTTCCGGCCCGTACTCGGGTTCCGGGTAGAAGGTGATCGGGGCGTCGTCGCGCAACCGCCGGAACCCCGCTTCGCGCTCGGCTTCGGGCGCGGCCCAGAACTCGGGCGTGCTCAGTGCGACGTCGTCAACGATTGACATGCGTGCTTCTCCTCGGCCGTGGTCGTGTCGACGGTAGCGTGCCGGTCCGATGCACTACTCCGTGGGCCTCCCCGTCGACCATGTCGCCTACGCCGACGAGTTCGTCACCGGCGCGGCCATCGCGGAAATGGCGGCCGCGGTCGAGGCGGCCGGTCT
>JAENVU010000470.1 GCA_016650415.1 Acidimicrobiia bacterium | reverse complement strand
GGGCCAACTGCCATGCCGCCGCCGCGCCCATGACGCCCGCGCCGACCACCACCACTCTCTCCGCACTCATACCCGGCGAGGCTACGGGCCCGTTCAGTCGCGCCGGGTCACTCTGCGCTCGGGGTCACTCTGCGCTGCGCGCCATCACATGGGCGCTCCGCTCGAACGCCGAGATTTCTTCAGGCCGGGTCACTCTGCGCTGCGCGCCATTCCCGCGCGCTCGCCGCGGGAGACGAACTTGTTGGCCATCTTGCGGCTGGCTTCGTCGATCATCTCGTCACCGAACATGACCGCGCCGCGACGCTCGCCCTCGGTCGTGGCCTTCTCGTAGGCCTCGAGGATGTCGAACGCCTTGTCGAACTGCTCCTGCGTCGGCGTGTACACCTCGTTGATGACCGTGACCTGGTCTGGGTGCAACGACCATTTGCCGTCGAAGCCGAGGATGCGCGACCGCATCGCGTAATCACGGAGCGCGTCGAGTTCGCGGATCTTGAGGAACGGACCGTCGATGACCTGCAAGCCGTTCGCCCGCCCGGCCATCAGGATCTTGCTGAACACGTAGTGGAAGTGGTCACCCGGGTACTCGGGGATCTGCACTCCCCCGGTGAGTACCGGCATCTCGGTCGACGCCGCGAAGTCGGCCGGACCGAAGATGATCGTCTCGAGCCGGTCGCTCGCCGCGCAGATCTCTTCGACGTTGATGAGTCCCCGTGCGGTCTCGATCTGGGCCTCGATGCCCACCCGGCTCTGCCGTCCGATGACCTTCTCGATCTGGGTGAGCAGGAGGTCGAGCGCCACCACCTGCGCGGCGTTCTCCACCTTCGGCAGCATGATCTCGTCGAGCCGCTCGCCGGCGTTCTCCACGATCGTGATCACGTCGCGGTAGGTCCACTCGGTGTCCCACGCGTTGACCCGCACGCACACCGTGGTGTCGCCCCAGTCCTGGTTCTTGATCGCGTTGACGACCTTGCCGCGCGCCGCTTCCTTCTCGAGCGGAGAGACGGAGTCCTCGAGGTCGAGGAACACCATGTCGGCACCGAGGCCGGGAGCCTTCCCGAGCATCTTCTCGTTGGAGCCGGGTGTGGCGTGGCAGGACCGACGGGGCAGGTTCTTCGTGCGTTCAGACATGGCGCAGAGGCTAGGCACCAACGGATCGCGCTGCCCAACCCGGCCACCGACGCCGACGCGCCATGATGACGCCATGAGCGCACCGATCGATCTGGTTTCCCGCATGATCTCGGCCATCGAGGCCGGCGACCTCGACGGCGTCCGGGCCTGCTACTCGCCCGACATCGTCGTCTGGGCCAATTTCGACGGCAAGGACCGCGACCTCGAGGCATCACTCCGTCTCCTGGGCTGGCTCCTCACCTCCACCTCGGAACGTCGATACGAGGTCCGACGCCGCGAGGAGATCGACGGCGGAGTGCTCCAACAGCATGTATTGCACGGAACGGTTGCCGCGACCGGGAAATCGTTCGCCATGCCCGCGTGCCTCGTCGTCACGATCGACGGCGACCGCATCAGTCGTATCGACGAGTACCTCGATCGCGCCGCGATGACGCCCGCGTTCGCGGAGTAGCGCTCAGCTGCCGGTCGGGGACCCGCCGGCAACCTGGCGGAGGGGACCGACCCAGGTGTCGAGTCCCGGCACCACGCGGCCGATCACTTTGGCGGCTTCGTCGGCCCGGCGGAGGACGGCGGCGTCCGGGCCGTCCGGATCGTCGCCGAAGTCGGCGATCTCCGCCGTGGTCATGGCACCGCCCTGCAGCCCGAGACTGACCGAGCTGCCGTCGCTCAACCGGTTCCCGTAGGTCGGATCGGTCGCGACCAGATAGCGCTTCGCGGGGACGTGCAACGCCACGAGGCGCGCCACGCGCGCTCCGAGCAGCGGCTCGACGAACGCGGCGCCGATCTCGCCATGACGTACCGGCGCGGTCGGATCGTCGGGGTCGGCGACATGACCGAGATCGTGCACGAGTCCGGCCACCTGGAGTTCGACGTCGGCCGGTCGACCCGCCGCGAGCACGTGCGCGCACTGGAGCGAGTGTTCGAGGATGTCAATCGGGTCACCGTCGGGGCCCTGTGAATCGAAGACACCCGCCGTCGCCGCGATGAACTCGACCAACTCCTCGACGGTACGCGGCGGGCTGACGGACATGCCGAGCACGGTACCGGTCCCGGTCGGTACGGTGACGGC